>DATING010000301.1:0-1962 GCA_035474555.1 Longimicrobium sp.
TCGCGCGCCACGTCCGCCAGCCGGGTCCACAGCTCGCTCTTGCAGAAGTAGCAGCGGTTGCTGGGGTTGGCGGCGTAGCGCGGGTCGTCGATCTCGCGCGTCTCCAGCTCCAGCCACGGGATGCCGAACTGGTGGGCGACCTCGCGGGCGGTGTCTTCCATCCACGACGCGATGCTGTCGCTCTTGCCCGTGACGGCGAGCACGTTGGGCGCGCCGAGCACGTCCACGGCCACGCGCGCCAGGAAGACGGAGTCTACGCCGCCGCTGTAGCCCACGACCACGGAGCCGCACTGGCGAAGGACGGACTGCAGGTGCTGCCGCTTGGATTCCGGGACCATCGTTCACTGCTCGGGATGCGAAAAAAAGGGCGCGCGCAAAATAGGCGCCCCCTCCCGTACCCCGCCAGCGGGACGGGGTGCGGCGCTGATTACCAGGGCGCGGAGTCCCAGCGTGCGCCCCCCATCCCACGAAGCGTCGATCGTGGAGGCGTGGATCACGCCGGCAGCGGCGCGCCCCCCATCCCCGGCCCTTCCCCCACAAACTGCGTGGGGGAAGGGAGAACTGCATCGCGCAAATGCGGGCACCCGGCGGGCGCCCCCTCCCGCTCGTTCCTCGCGACCTCCCCCAAAAACCCCTGGGGGAGGTGAGATGGATCGTGCCGGAAAGCTGACCACCGTGCACCGGCAAAGGGCCCCCTCCCCCGCTTCGCGGGGCAGGACGGGGAGAACTTCGTGCCGGCAGGAGCTCGGTGCCGCGACGTCAGTGTCCCGTCCTACCTCCCTCCCCCACGCAGTTTGTGGGGGAGGGTCGGGGAGGGGGGCGCTCCGCCCCCGCGCCAGCAGATACCCCGTAGAAGTATACACCCTCTCCCACGCAGTTTGTGGGAGAGGGTGGGTGAGGTTTACGAACCCGGGTGAGGGCCCTTCTACGCCGTCATCGGCCCCGACGATCGCGGGGGATGCATGGGGCGCGCGGGGTCGCGGCCGTGGCCGCGGCGGGCGCGGCCACGCAGCTCGAAGAAGATCACCGGGAGCGCCAGCGGGACGGAGAGGAACAGCGCGATGTCCGCCACATTGCCCGGCGGCAGCCAGTACGCGCCGTACCGGAACGACAGGTAGTCCGTCACGCCCCAGTGGATCGCCCGCTCGCCCAGGTTGCCCAGCATCCCGCCCGTCACCAGCCCCGTGAAGATCCACGCCCAGCGACGCTGGCTGGGCGGCAGCCGGTGCGCGCGTCCCACGATCTGCAGCAGCACCAGGGCACCCAGCACGGCAGCCACGATCGCCAGCAGCTTGCGGTACTCGATGGGAAAGTTCGCCCACAGCCCCAGGATCATCGCCGGGTTGCGCACGTGCCACAGCGCCACGCGCCCGCTGATCACCTCGCGAAAGTCGCCGATCTCCATGGACGAGATGATGGCGGCCTTCACGATCCAGTCGAGGACCGCGATGGAAAGCGCGATCAGCAGCGCCGGACGCCAGCCGCTGAGCGGCTCGTAGTCCGCGGCGCGGCGGCCGGGCGGGCGCTCGGGATCCAGCACCGTGCGGCGCTGTCCCAGCAGGCGCCGGAATATGCGGGTCAAACGGGAGTTGTCGCTCACCACCACGTGCGGAGCAGGTGCGGAACCGTGCGGCTCACCCGGCCGCGTACGGCTGTCATCCTCAATTTGCGGGCCGGTGCGCGTCCGCCGCCCTCCCGGCCCGCTTCGGCGAGAGGCTTCAACGCGTTGCGATGGATGGCGATGCGACGCGGCGCATCCCCCGCCCCCGTCATGGAACCGCACGGCGTGGATGGCGCGCCGAGTGGATACCGTCGGCCATCATCCCTGCGTTCCCCGTCCGGGATCGGTGCCCACCCGTCCGGGGATCCCGCACTCAGTCCCGCAGCGCCTCGCCGAGCAGGCACTCCACGATCACCACGTCGCGCCACACGCCGTCCAACTTGCCGTGGCGCCGGTAGACG
>DATING010000302.1:0-2250 GCA_035474555.1 Longimicrobium sp.
GATCCCGGCTTTTTCCATCACCGGGGGATCGCGTGGGCGTTCGTGCGGCGCGCCGCCGCGGGCGCGCTGCGGGGGGAGCGGGCGCGCGGGGCGAGCACAATCACCCAGCAGCTCGCCCGCAACCTGTACCTGACGCCGGAGCGCTCGCTGGCTCGCAAGGCGCGCGAGGCGCTGATCGCGCGGCGGCTGGAGGCGGTGCTCACCAAGTCGCGCATCCTGGAGCTGTACCTGAACGCGGCGGAATGGGGCGACGGCATCTGGGGCGCCGAAGCCGCCAGCCGTGCGCACTTTGGCCGCGGGGCGGCGGAGCTGGGGCTGCTGGAATCGGTCGTGCTGGCCAGCATGCTTCCCGCGCCCCGGCGCGCGCTGCGCGGCCCCAACGGCGAGCGGGCGCGGGATGCGCAGCACAACGTCATCCACCAGATGGTGCGCTCCGGCCTGCTGCACGACGACGAGGGCCGCTGGGCGTGGCGCCAGGTCCACGTCCTGCACCGCCAGCTGGAGGCCGGCCGCCCGTTGGCCGCCGCGGTCCGCGCGCTGGAGGCGATGCCGCGCCCGCCCCTCCGCACCCTGCCGCCGCTCACCGTCGCCGGGCTGATCGCGGACGGCTGCGGGTACGCGCGCGATCCGGGGCGCGCGCCGGATCGCGCGCCCGGTGCCGAGCCGCCGCGCCCGGCGCCCTGAGGCCGCGCCCTTCCCTTCCCCACGCCACGCACGATGCCGACGCCCCCCACCGACCCCGACCTCCGCGCGGAACGCTTCGGCGTGCTGGACGCGGATGCCGATCCGCTCGGGCCCGGACGGCTGCTGGTGGTGCCCCGCGGCGGTGGCGCGGCCCGGGTCCTGACGCCGCCGGAAGCGCAGGTCTTCGCGGCCATCGGCACCGTGGGGACGCTGGCGGAGCTGGCGGATGCCTGCCTGCGCGCGCTCCCGCCCGCCGTGCTGGCCGCCCTCGCCGGCCGCGAGCCGGCGGACGGAGCGCGGGCGGGGGTCGAGGCGGCGCTGCGGTCCTTCGTCGCCGGCGGGCTGCTGGCGGCGGAGGGTGCGGCGCTCGAGCGGCTGGCCGCCGTGCCGGACGCACCGCCGCCCGGCATCACCTCGGTCTGCATCCCCACGCGCGACCGGCTGCCCGTGCTGCTGCGCGCCCTTCGCGGCTTCGCGGACAACGACACTGCGCACGGCCGCGCCACCACGTTCGTCGTGATGGATGACAGCGACGATCCGCGTTCCGGACGCCGCCACCGCGACGCCCTGCGCATCCTCGCCGCAGATTCCGGGCGGATCCTCCGCCATGCGCCGCGGGGCGCGCGGGAGCGGTTCGCGCGGCGGCTGGCACGGCGAGCGGGGGTGGCGGAGGCGACGGCGCGCTTCGCCCTGCTGGGGGATGGACGATTCGCCTCCAGCCACGGCGCCGCCCGCAACGCGCTCCTGCTGGACACGGCGGGCGAGCTTTCGCTGTTCGTGGACGACGACTTCGTCTGCCGCCCGGGCGTGCCCCCCGGCGCGCGGCAGGAGCTCGCGCTCTCCCCCCGCGGCGACGGCAACGAGTACTGGTTCGGCGCCACGGGCGATGCGGTGCAGGCGCTGGTGTCGCCGGCCGCGGTGGACTTCCTGGAGGTGCACGAGCGGATGCTGGGGCGCTCGCCCGCGGGATGCGTGGCGCGGGCCCGCGAGCTGGGGATGCCCGTGCGCATCGCCGACGGATGGGCCGTCGGGACGCTGATGCGCGGCGATGCGCGGGTGATGAACACCTTTGCCGGGATCGTGGGCGATGTGGGCGGCCCCGGACGCCACCACCCCCGCCTGCAGATGCGCGGCGAATCCTTCGACCGGCTGGTATCGGATGGCGACGGGTACGCCGCGCGCCTGCATTCGCGGCACGTGCTCAAGTCGCCCGTCCGCTTTTCCCTCGCGCCGGACAGCTATTGCATGGCGGGCAACATGGGCGTGGACGGCCGCACGCTGCCGCCCCCGTTCATGCCCGTGCAGATTGCCGAGGACATTGTCTTCGGCGTGTGCCGGCGCATGCTGCACCCAACGGCGTGCAGCGGCTACCTGCCGTTCGCCATCCCCCACCTTCCCCCCGGGCCGCGCCGCTCCGCCGAAGCCCCACCGCCCCTCACGTTCATCAGCAACCGCGTGGTGAGCACGGCGCTGGCGCGGGCCACGGACGTGTGGCCGCCGGGCGACGCGGCCGCGGGATTCGCCGCGGCGGGGACGTACCTGCGCGCGCTGGGCACCGCGCCCGGG
>DATING010000303.1:0-2284 GCA_035474555.1 Longimicrobium sp.
GGGCGAGGCGCTGGCCGCCGCCCGCGGCGGCCCCGTGCGCGTGATCACGGGCGTGGAGGTGAGCAGCGAGCAGGAGGGGGTGGAGATCCACGTGCTGGGCTACCACATCCGCCCCGACGCCGAGCCCCTGCGCGCGCACGAGAACAGCGCCCTGGGTCGCCGGCAGGAGCGCGCGCGGGAGATGGTGCGCATTCTCCAGGGGCAGGGCCTCGCGATCGAGTACGAGGACGTGCTCCGCGCCGCCGGCTCCGACACGCGCGCCATCGGCCGGCCGCACGTGGCGCGGGCGCTGCTCGCCAACGGCCACGTGCGCTCCATGGGCGAGGCCTTCGAGCGCTACCTGGCGGACGGCGCCCTAGCCTTCGTGCGCACCGAGTTCCCCGCCGTGCGCGACTCCATCGAGATGATCCGGGCCTCCGGCGGCGTGGCCGTCTGGGCGCACCCGGGAATGGACGTGCTGGAGCGCTTCGCCCCGTCGTTCGCCGAGTGGGGGATGTCGGGGATCGAGAGCTTTCGCCCCAACACCAGCCCCACGGACGGCAAGCGCATCCGCGGCGTGGCGCGCGGGCTGGGGATGTTCACCACGGGCGGGTCCGACTGGCACGGGCCGCACCGCTCGCGCCTGGGCGACTTCTTCGTCCCCACGGACGAGGTCCGGGAGTTGCTCGACCTCGCACCGGCCGGCTGAACGCAGGCCGGACACGCCGCCACCGGGAGCCGGCCGTGTCTTCTCCGCTTCGATTTTCAACGGGTCTCCGCGACCCCTGGGTCATCCCGGGGCTCGCGGCGCTCGTCGTGCTCACGGGCCTCGCCGTCTACCTGTACGGCAGCCAGCCGCAGACCGCGTCGGAGGTGGGCGGCCGCGCGTGGGTGGCCCTCGCGCCCGACGCCTACACCCCGCGCATCGCCCGCGCGCGCGAGCGGGTCAAGGCCGGGCAGGATGCCGCCGCCGCGGGCGACACGGCCGCCGCCATGGCGCGCTACGCCGAGGCGGAGGAAGAGGCCCTGAGCGCCCGCGAGCGCGCCGGTACCCCCGAGCGCGCGGCCGAGGCGGCGGAGCTGTGGGCCGGCATCGCCCTGGACCGCGCGGGGCTGATGCTGGGCGCCGGCGCCACCCCCTGGTACCGCGGCGACAACGACCAGCTGCTCCAGGATGCGCGCGCCATCGTCCAGCGCGTCGTCGCGGCGCCCGTCTCCGCGCCCACGAAGCAGCGAGCGCAGGCGCTGGACGCGCGGATCGAGCGGCAGCTGCGCCCGGGCCCCCTGGAATGGATTCCCGGCCGATGACCGCCGCCCAGCGCCACGTGGCCGCCGCGCTCGCGTTCCTGGCCTCCGCCGCCGTGTCGGGGGTCGCGCTCGTGCCGGATGGGGTGGAGTACCGCGCCTTCGGGATGGTGGAAGGCGTGTTTGCCCTGCTGCTGGCCTACCTGCTCGTCTTTCGCCGCGGGTGGGAGCGGCCGGAAACGCTCACGGGATGGATGGCGATCGTCTACGGCGTGCTGGCGAGCGCCCAGGCGCTGGAGCTGCTGCTGCCCCCCCCGGGGATGATCGAGTGGATGGTGGTCGCGGGGATCGCCGTTACCGCTTGGGCCGCGTTCTCCGGCGGCACGCGGCGCCGGCTGGTCTTTTCGCTCGCCAGCCTGGCCCTGCTGCTGGCCGTGCTCAAGTTCTCCGTGATCCCCGTGCTGTGGGAGCGGATGGGCCCCGCCGCGGGAACGGGCTTTGGCCTGGGCGACATGGCCGAGGCCGTGCGCCGCACCTTCGCCGACTACCGTCCCCTGCGCCCCGTCGGGCAGCTGGTGGGCTTCGTGGGATTGTCCCTGTGGGCCGTGGGCACGCGCCTCCTCTGGCCGCCGGATGAGCTCGGTGAGACCGTCGTCGCGGACGGCACTGGCGGGGTGGCGCAGGTGGGTGGAACCGGTACGACGAAACGGGTTACACAGGGGCCCGGCGTGACGGATCCGGAGCCGGAAGACCGAACGCTCGTTCGGGAGGAAGTTCGGATTCCTGGATCGTAACCCGTTGACAGGATGCGTCTTACGGGTTATAATTGATCCACAATCGCGGACGGCACGCCACGGGGCGGCGCTGAAAAAGGTCGACGGATCCCGTTGACAACCGCGAGCAAGGCTGATAGGTTAGAAGGCTCTGCGACGGTTGCGTCGCGACAGGTTTGATTGAAAATCCGGGTATTGGGAATTGGGTAAGAGAAGATCTGAGTGATCTGCTCGAAGCACCAAGCGTGTGTGATGGCGAATAGGTGGACCGGGTAGCCTCGTCCCTA
>DATING010000304.1:0-3496 GCA_035474555.1 Longimicrobium sp.
CCGCCGCAACGACTGCGGAAAGCCCCACGATACTGCTGTGGGGCTTCACCTGCTCCGAGGGCGCCCCTGTGCACGGGCCCCAAATCCCGGCCGGCGGCCCCCCGCCCCGGTGCATATCCTTCGCCCGTGCACGAGCTGTCAATCGCCGGGGGCTGGAGTTCCGCCCTCGGTGCACCATCCCGACTCCCGGCCGGCCGAAGCTCCGTCCCGGTGCACATCCCCGCCCGGTGCACGAGCCGTCGGCGAAGGCCGCCATCACGTTTTCCGTGCCGCGATTTCAATCGCCGGGGGCGGGAGGTCCGCCCCCGTGCACGATCCCCACATCCGCCCGAATCCGCACACCGTCGCGCTGGCGCAGATGGCAGGTGCAGCCTACGTTTCACGCTCATCCTTCCCGGACCAAAGCCCGTTCCCCATCCTCCGGGAAATTCCATCTTTTCCCCTCCGGAAAGGCGGTCCCATGCGTTCACGATGGAGTCGGTTCGCGCTGCTGGCTGCGGTGCTCGCGGCGGCGGCATGCTCGGAAGAGGCCACCGGCCCCTCTGCCGCGGCGCCCTCGTCCGCGCCCCTGCAGAACGTGCTGGAGCCGTACAACGGAAAGATCCGCGTGGGCCTCATCCCCAGCGCCACGTCCGTTAAGATCGGCGCCACGGTGGCCTTCGACGTCCGGGAGAAGGGGACGAACACGTACCTCGTCTCCGGCCTGGCCAACGAGCAGGTGACCGTCACCTGGAACTCCGGCTACCCCGTGGCCACCAACAACCGCAGGCTGCAGGTGGTCTGCACCACCACCACCACGGACCGCGACCAGCGCGTGGCCGCCGGCGTGGCGGCCGGCTTCCCCTCCGCCTGGGAGCACGTGCCCGCGTCCAGCTGCTGGCGCGTGTACATCGGCGAGCGGCCGCTGCCCATCGACGCCACGGCCGAGGCCACGTACAAGCAGAACGTCATCAACGCCGGCCTGGCGACCACGTCGGCGCTGTGGAAGACGGTGACGACCACCATCAACGAGCCGCGCTACGTCACCACCAAGAGCACGGGCACCGCGGCCAGCTCGCGCAATCCCCCGCGCATCCTGCCCGCGTCCACGGCGCGCGTGCTCATCGCCGGCGCGCAGTACCGCGGCGCGGCGGAGGTCATGCGCAACGCGGCGGGCACGCTGGCGGGCATCAACGAGCTGGGGATGGAGGAGTACCTGTACGGCGTGGTGCCGCGCGAGCTGGGGCCGGCGCAGTACCCGGAGATGGAGGCGCAGAAGGCGCAGGCCGTGGCGGCGCGGACGTACGCGCACTCCAGCCTGGGCAAGCACTGGAACAACGGGTATGACGTGGTTGCCACCGTGCAGGACCAGGTGTACGGCGGCGTGGCGGCGGAGCACCCCATCAGCACCAGCGCCATCAACGCCACGACCGGCCTGGTGGCCACGTACAACGGCGCCCTGATCAGCGCGCTCTTCTACGCCACCAGCGGCGGGCGCACGAGCAACGTGGAGGACGTGTTCGCCACCTCGGCGCCGTACCTGCGCAGCGTGTGGGACGCGCCCCCGGGGCAGGAGCTGCCGTCCACCGCGGCGCTGCTGGACGACCTCAAGACCGAGGCGTGGACGGGCGCGTACTCCAACTGGCACAGCTACCACCGCTGGAACTACCAGTGGACCATGGCGCAGATGAGCTGCGTGATCGGCGACTTCGCCAACAAGCCGGTGGGCAACGTCACGGCCATCAACATCCTGGCCCGCAGCGCGACGGGTCGCGTGACGAAGATCGAGTACGTGACGCAGCAGGGGACGTTCGTGGACAGCAGCGGCGCCATCCGCTCGTCGCTGGCGTACATCAATTCGTCCGGCGTGCCCACGATGCTGAACAGCAACCTGTTCGTCATCGAGCGCATCACCAGCAGCACGGGCGCGCTCACGGGCTACCGCGTGTACGGCGGCGGCAACGGCCACGGCGCGGGGCTGGCGCAGACGGGCGCCGTGGGCATGGCGCGCGCGGGCCACACGTACGACCAGATCCTCAAGAAGTACTACACGGGGATCGCGCTGGAGACCAAGGTGGGCACGCGGCGGAACGGCGTTTCGTCGAGCAGCGTGGTGGTGACGGACCCGTACGACTGCACGAGCGCGTGAACGGCGGAGGAACTGCGGGGGACAGGGGACAGGTTACAGGGGACAGCCTGCAACTGACCTCGGTGGATGAAAAAGCGCGGCGGGCCGATGTACTCGGCCCGCCGCGCTGGTTTGTGCCGGGATCGGACTGGGTGCGCGGCGTCGGCTCCGAGCCCCCGGCGACTGAAGTCGCGGCACCGAAAACGTGATGTCGGCCTTCGCCGACGGCCCATGCACCGAGTGGGGAAGTGCACCGGGGCAGGGTTCCGTCGTGAGGGTTCGAGATCCGCGCACGGGCTGATCTCGAACTGGGAGTGGAGAGGTCCGCCTCTTGAGAGACATGAGGAGATTCGCCCAGCACTACAATAACGCTTGCTTTTTGCGACGCATTTACTTATGTATGGTCACCCCACATCCGACCCTAATGGCTCTTCACATTCCACCGCGGGTGACCTATGAAAGTTCCGTTCTTCCGTTCCCTCACGGCATTGGGCGCGGTGGCAGCCCTCGCAGGCTTCAGCCATGCGCCCACCACCGTGGCTCCAATCCCCTCGCTGAGCGCCACAAGCTACAGTTCGCCCCGCGGGCTGGACCGCATCGATCAGGTGAACCTGCCGTTCACCAACAAGCTCTCCGGCCTAGGGGCCGGTTCTCCAAGCCGTTTGTTGACTTCGTCACTTGCTTTGCCACTCAGTGTCAGTCTGACGTGTGGCGGTCACGCGGCCTACTGCTACGCTACTGCAATGGGTGGCACTTACGTCGGCCATAGTTTCAGCTGGACCGCTTACGGTGGGCACGTGTGGGAAGGTGGCTATGCCGACGGCACCAGCTACGCCGAGTTTCAGTGTGCCGAGTGGAATGACTCGGTTGCGTACGTGTACGTGGAGGTGACAGACGATAGCAATGCGTATGCTTCGGCATCACTCACGATCCCCTGCCGCTAATAACCCTCACCCAACCGCCCGCTCTCCGGGATGCCGGGGAGGGGCGGTTCGCGTTGGAATCGCTAGGGGTGGTGAGTTGCGCCGGCTGGGAGGCTGGCCGTCAGCAGGAACGCCAGCTCTGTCTCGAGTCAGGATTGGAAATCGTGCACCGGGGGCAGGGTCTCAGGCCGGATTGGAGATCATGCACGGGAGCGGGACTCGAGCCCCCGGCGACTGAAGTCGCGGCGTCGCGGCAATGACCCCGCAATGTCGGCCAGCGCCGACAGCCCATGCACGGGCCAGGAAGTGCACCGGGGCGGGGTTTCGTAGTTGAAGCCTCACGCAGTTTGTGAGGCTTTCCGCAGTCGTTGCGGCGGCTTCAGCCGCTCAGGCTGGGACTTCGCCACCCCGCCGGATCTCTCCCGTGTGCCCTTACGCAGTTGAAGCCTCGTTCGGCGAGCGCAGC
>DATING010000305.1:0-3415 GCA_035474555.1 Longimicrobium sp.
ACCTGCCGGGCGCCGTCCAGCACCGAGCCGCTCTTGCGCAGTTCGGGATAGATCCAGGAGAAGATGTGCCGATTCTGCTGGAAGTTGTCGAAGTAGGACAAGAAGTCGTCCGCCGTGATGCGCGCGTCCAGGCACTCCGACGCCTGCAGCCGCGCCTGGGCGGAAACGAAGTCGCGCGGCTTCCCCTCGACCGACTCCGCGTTGGCGACGTCGGTGTCGATCCACAGGTAGCCGATGGCCGGAAAACCGGCGATGCCGTACCGCTCAACGAAGCGCTGCCGGACCCGGAGCAGCACTTCGCGCCCCGTCCCCCCAAGCCCGACCAGGAGCGTCGGCCGCATCCGCTCGATCCCGTCCCGGCGCGCGGCCTTTCCGATGATCTGTCCCCGCTCGCTCATTCTCTACCTGCCTCGCAAGAAAGAAAGGGTTCCGATGGAAGAGGTCACGCCTCCCAAATCCGCCGGCGGGTCGCATAGGCCAGCCACAGGAGAAGGCCCATGACGGCCAAGAACGCAGCCACGAGGGTTGTACGCAGCGCCACCTCTTCCACCGGAAGGCGGGACGCCACGGCCGTCCAGAAAAGGATCACGAAGGCGGTCCACCAGAGGACGACCGCGGCGAGCCCCGACAGCAGCCGGAGTGAAAACGGGTGCGCCCCGGCGCGCACCCAAGCCTTGAGCCCTCCCCAGTAGAGGAGCACGCCCGTGAGCGCCGCGCCGGCCGACAGGCCGATGAGAAGCAGCCAGTCGAACGCCGATAGGTCCGCCAAGAGCCCGTTCGCCACGAGGAACAGGGCCACGGCGATCGCGATGAGCGTGAGGGATATCGCGGGAAACAGACGCATGACAGCCGCTCCTTTCTGGGGAAATGATCAGGGATCGAGCGCCGGATCCAGAAGGGCACCGGACTCGCGGGGCACGGTCGTGGAACGCGGGCGTGATCCGCCGCCGCCTCGCTTGGCACGCTGTAGCTCGAACGAGCCGCCGCCGGGGCCGAGCGGGAGCCGCGAACGGCCGTTGACCTGGAACCCGGTGCCGGCCCGCACCACTGGGCCGCCTAGCCCGCGGCGGAGGGACGCCGCGGGGCGTCCGTCGATCCGAATCCCGTAGCCCCGGAACAGTCCTAGGCGAACGGGCGTTCCCCGCTCTTCCGGTTGCTCGGACGCCTCACCGTAATCGTCGAGCGCGTCGAGACGGGCGCGGCGCCGCCGGCCGGCAGGGGGCCGCAACGCGTAACGCCCCTCTCCCTCCTCCCGGAGCAGGAAGGGCCGGGTGTGGAGGAAGAGCCAAGCAAGCAATGCGATCAGGAGCAGGAACGCCCCGACAAGGCCCAGCAGCGCCAGCAGCGGACTGACCGGATACAGCACGTCGAAGCGGAGCCTGCGGTCCACCGGCGCCTCCACCCGCACCTCCTGCGGCGCGGCCAGACGGAAGGCCTCCTCCAGGTTGTATACCCGGCGGTGAAGAGCGGCCGAGGTGCTGGTGAAGAACGCGGGATCGCTGACGCTGTACTCGTCCCGAACCACGTCCGCCAGGCGCAGGTCAGCCCGGGGAACCTGCAGCATCACGCGGACGCCCCCTTCGAAGCGTCCCGTTCGCCGGGAGCTGGTCGCCAAGCGAAAGAACGAGGCGCCGAACGGATCGAAGCGGACTCCTTCGGGAAAGCACACGGCCACCCGGATCTCCTCCGAGTCACCGGGCGCGAACTGGGTTTCCAGCCGGGGCGGGTTCACCCTCACCTCCGGCTGCCCCGCCGGGTCGAAGTCAGTGAGTTGGAACTCCTCCGCCAACATCGCCGACACCCTCGGCCGTGACAGGGTGACACCTTCGAGTTCCGACCGCAGCCGCACCACGAACACGCCCCCGAACTTCCGCCCGTGGTTCACCGGCTTGCTTCCCACGAACAGGAGTGTGTCGGCCGGATCCGGAGCTAGCGGAATGGAAGGGCACCCCACCTGCGCGGCAGCCACTTCGCGGGAACGGGCCGTGTCCACTTGCACGATGACAGGGGCGGTGGTGTACGGCTTCATTCGCACCGGTTTGGCGCCGATGCGCCGCGCGATCGACCGGGCGGCCTCGCGCATGGTGGAATCGTCCTCGATCTCCACCCCGATCAGATAGACGACCAGCCCCCGCTCGCCGACGTAGGGGCCGATGGCTCCGGCGCCGCTCCGCCCGTACAGCGTGCCGTCGAAAGCCAAGCGGAGCGGAAGAACGTACACCTGCTTGAGCCGTTCGTCGTTCAGCAGGGCGTCATAGAAGTCGCGCACGTCGCGCTGCTCGCTGGGGAGCCCGCCCGCGTCCTGGACGTTGTCGGTGACCATCGCCACGATCGTCCCTGAACGGACGCTCCGGAGGTGATCTGAGAGCCCACGCCACAGCAGGGTCACGTTCCCGACCTCTGCGGGAGCCGCCTCGAACGGGACGAGTCCACCGGTGACCTGGCCGCCCTCCGCCCTGTGGCGAAAAACAAGGACGCGCGCCGCTCCTTCGGCACGAAGGTCGTCAACCAAGCGGGGCATCGCACCCGTGGCGAAGAAGCCGCGGGTCGAGCCCGAGCCGTCCACCAGCACGTTCACCGGCGGTGACTGCGCGAGAGCGGCAGAGGCGGTGAGGAAGAGAGCCGCGACTCCAACGGCGAAGCGCGTCACGCGTGACCTCCCGGGCTCACGATCACCAGTTGCGAGGGACTGCGCCCGGTCCGGCGCGCGCAGACGATTCCCGCGGCGCACGCAAGTGGTGGAACGAGCGCCGACTCGATCTCGGCAACCCGTTGGGGACCGTTGACGAGCCCTTCCGAGCCGATCGGAAAGAAGTAAACGCCCAGGCTGGTGGAAGGGCGGCGGCGCCCCAGCAGGAGGATGAATGGACCGGCGCGCCGGATCGGCTGGCTCACCAAGTCCAGCGTGTCGATCTGAAGGTCTCTCCGGAGCCCCCAGGTGAGGCGCCCCGTTGCGGGCGACACGAACTGCAGGTCGTTGGCAGTCGCGATGCACAGCGCCCGCCGATCGACCGCACAGAGCTGGATGGGGCCATACTCGGGCTCCGTTACCCGCCACGACTGAAGCTCGACCGTCCCGATGCGCACCACGCCGTACCCCCCGTCCGAGCCGTACACCACGTACGCATCCTCATTCGTGGGATCGTAGGAGGGCGCCACGCCCGGCTGGAGGGCGTAGGAGAGCGCAACGGGACGGTCCTCCCGCGCGCCCATGTCGACCATGCGCGCGCCACGGGGCCCGAAGAAGAACACGCGCCCGGGGCCCACCCGCAACGGCTGCGCGATAGGCCCAAGGATCGGCTCCCCCACGTTGGCGGGCGACTCCACCGCGTCGAACCGGGTCCAAACGGGCTGTACGGAGCTGTCGCCCGCGGCTACGAAGGTCATCACTCCCTGCTCCAGGACCTGCGCCGGC
>DATING010000306.1:0-1814 GCA_035474555.1 Longimicrobium sp.
TGCGCTCGCCCGCGAAGTACTCGCGCAGCTGGGCAATGGCCGGGGCGCACCGGGCGGAATCCCGCTCGGCGGCGGCGGGAGGCGCCTGGTCCTCGAACAGGACGTGCGTCAGGGCGCCGTCGCCGTTCACCACGACGGTCAGGGTGCCGATGGGGCTGCTGAGCGTGTCGATGTACGCGTTCATTGCGGATCTCCCAGGCTCGTCCAGAGGTGATAGGTGGCCAGGCTGCGGAACGGGGCGAACGGCTCCATGAGCTCGCGCGTCTCCGCCGGGCCCGGCCGGTGGTCCAGGGTGAAGAAGCGCTGCAGGGCGGCGGAGAGCCCCGCGTCGCCAGCGGGCACGCAGTCGGCAAAGCCGTAGCCGCGCATCAGCAGGTACGCCACGGACCAGGGCCCCAGCCCGCGCACGTCCAGCAGCCGGCGCTCCAGCGCGGGCGCCATCTCGCGCTCGCCGCCCTCCAGCCGCAGCGTGCCCTCCGCCACCCGCCGCGCCGTATCGATCACGTACTCCGCCTTGCGGCGGGAGAAGCGGCGGCTCGTCAGGTCCGCATAGTCCAGCCGCGCCACGGCCTCCGGCGTGGGATGCGCCCGCACCCCGTCCCCCGCGGGCTCGCCGGCCAGCTCCGCCACCACGCCGCGGAGCGCGAAGGCAAAGGCGAGGTTCACCTGCTGGCCCACGATGGTCCACACCAGGCACTCCCACGCGTCCGACGTCTGCGGAATGCGCAGCCCGCGCCAGGGCTCCACCAGCCGCGCCAGCTCCGGCCGCTTCGCCAGGTGCCGTTCGAAGGCCGCGGGCTCGCTCGCCAGCCCCAGGATGCGCACGGCGACGGCGTGCGCCTCGCGCATCTCCGCCGGGCTGAGCGTCCGCTCCGCCAGCACCTCGCACCGTGCGGCGCCGTCCTCGAACGCGATCCGCAGGCGCGCGGGGGCACCGCCCAGCCGCAGCCCCTTGAGCATCTCGCGCCCCTGCACCCGCTCCACCAGGCTCACCGTGTCGCGCCCCAGGTAGGTGAGCACGACCTCCGGGCGAAAACCGTCCGGCAGCTCGACGGTGAACGCCGGCGACTGCCCCAGTGCCCGGTACTCGCCCGGGGTGAGCCCCGTCTGGCGGCGAAAGTTCAGGTGGAACGCGGACAGGCTCTCATAGCCCGCGGCGAACGCGGCATCGGTCACCGTCCGCCCGTCCGCCAGCGCCGCACACGCCGCCGCCACCCGCTCGCGGGCCAGGAACGCGGCCGGGGTGGTATGGAAGTGCTGCCGGAACAGCGCGTTCAGCTTGGTCGTGCCGATCCCCGAGCTGGCGACCATGGCCGCCGCGTCCGCAAAGGCGGCGGGGGCGCGGCGCACGTCGGCGGCAAGCGTCTCCAGCAGGTGGACGTCGGGATCGTACTGCTGGTAGAAGTCGTCGGGCCGGCAGCGGCGGCAAGCGCGCAGGCCGGCCGCGCGAGCGTCGTCGCGGTTGGCGAAGAAGCGCACGTTCTCCGGCAGCGGCTTGCGGGCCGTGCAGCTCGGCAGGCAGTAGATGCCGGTCGTCAGCACGCCCGTGATGAACCGGCCGTTGCTGGCGCGGTCGCGGGCGTAGAACCGCTGCAGCATGTGGTCGCGCGTCAGGATCATGGGTCCAACGCTAACCGACTCGCCCCCGTCCGGCGTCCTGATCTCTTCGTTCGAATTTCCCACTCGGCCTGCCGATTCCATTGCGTACTGACGACCCATGATCGTGCCGCCTCTGATGCTCACTGCCGGCAGCGGCGCGCCCCCCCATCCCCGGCCCTTCCCCCATAAACGGCATGGGGGAAGGGAGAACCCAG
>DATING010000307.1:0-1794 GCA_035474555.1 Longimicrobium sp.
CCGAAGCGCGGAAAGGTATCCACCGCACGCTGTCCCGGGGGAAGGGGCGCGTCCGCATCCATGCACGTTCTCCACGAGCCGGTTGAGGTTCATCCGCGAATCGCCATCACACGGACCTGCGGATGAATGTACGCCGCGGACGCGCCCGCCAACACGCGCGGATTCGATCCGATCGACGGAGGGCGATCCACCGCACCGCCGCCACTCGACTGCGGGTCTGGCGCGCGGCCGGAACGCGCGTAGCTTCCGTGGCATCCACCCTCTCCCAACCGGACGGAATCCTCGTCCTCCCCTCCCGCCCGCGCCCCACATGCCGACGACACCCGTGCACCATCCCCCGATCGATTCCGCACATCCCCCCGCCGGGGATGCGGACGGGCTGCCGCGCCGCCTGGGCGTGTGGAGCGCCGCCGCCGCCGCCGTGGGGCTGACCATCGGCAGCGGCATCTTTCGCGTTCCCGCCACCGTCGCGGCGGAATCGGGGAGCGTGGGCGCCATCGCGCTGGTGTGGATTTTGGGCGGCGTGATCACGCTCTGCGGCGCGCTGACCATCGCCGAACTGGCGGCGGCGTTCCCGCGCGCGGGCGGCATCTACGTCTACCTGCGCGAGGCGTACGGGCCGATGGCCGCGTTCCTGTTCGGCTGGTCGTGGTTCTTCATCCGCTCGGCCGCGTCGGCGGGGACGGCGCTGGTGTTCGTGGCGTACCTGCGCACCTTCGTGCCGATCGGCGACGTGGGGCAGCGGCTGGCGGCGGTGGGGCTCATCGTCCTGGTCGGGGCAGCCAACTACCGCTCCGTGCGCCTGGGCGCCGCCATCCAGGACGCGTCCACGGTGGCCAAGGTGCTGGCGATCCTCGTCGCGGCGGCCGCCATCTTCCTGCTGGGCGAGGCGTCGGGCGGCGCGCTGGCCTCGCCCCCCACCTTTGCGCCGGCGGGGGCGGGCGGCATCGGCGTGGCGCTGGTGGCCGCGCTGTTCGCCTACGACGGGTGGATCGCCGCCACGCTCATCGCCGGCGAGGTGCGCGACCCGGGACGGGCGCTGCCGCGGGCGCTGGCGTGGGGCGCGGCCATCATCGTGGCGACGTACCTGACGATCAACGCCGCGTACCTCTACGCCCTCCCGCTGGCCGAGCTCGCCGCGTCCAAGGCGGTGGCGGTGGATGCGGTCACGCGCGTGGCCGGGGCCGGCGGCGCGGCCCTGATCGCCGCGCTGGTGATGCTCTCCACCTTCGGGGGATTGAACGCGGGGCTGATGACGGGCCCGCGCGTGTACTACGCCATGGCCGAGGATGGCCTGTTCTTCCGCCGCGTCGCCGCCGTGCACCCGCGCTTCGGGACGCCGCACGTGGCCGTGGTGCTGCTGGTGGTGCTGACGGCGCTCAACGCGTCCGTGCGGACCTTCGAGCAGCTGGCGGAGGCGTTCGTCCTCCTCCTGTATCCCTTCCTGGCGCTCACCGTGGCGGCCGTGTTCGTCCTGCGCCGCCGCCGCCCGGACCTCGTGCGCCCCTACCGCACGACGGGGTATCCGATCGTCCCCGCCATCTTCCTGGTGGGCACGGTCGCGATGATGGCGAACGCGCTCGTCAAGCGGCCCCAGGCGACGCTGCTGGCTGCCGGCATCGTGGCCATCGGCATCCCCATCTACTTCGCCTGGCGCTCCGCCGCGCGCCGGGGGAACGCGGCTTCCTGAGATCCGCTCGTCCCGGGGCGACGGGAGCCCTCTCCCCCGGCCGCCTTTTCGCTCGTTCCTCGCGACGGCGGCCGACCCCTCCCCCAACTTCGGGGGAGGGGTGG
>DATING010000308.1:0-10377 GCA_035474555.1 Longimicrobium sp.
TGCGGCTTCGCTCCCGCCCCCGGGAGGTCGTTTTCGCCTGCGACCAGCACCCGGGGAGACGGAACGAGGGACGGGATGGGGCGCCTTCTGCGGGTGTACGTGGACGGAAGGTCCCGCGGATTGCCGGGTGCCCGCGGCGCCATGGGTCAACCGCACCGTTTCGGCGGTGGCACGCGGGCAGTATCGTTCTGGCCAGGGGTGTGGCAATCACACGCTTTGGAGATGAACCATGAACGAGACGCGCATCCTGCGGGTGCCGCATGTAGTCATTGTGGGCGGCGGGTTCGGTGGATTGTCGGCGGCGCGCGCGCTGCGCCGGGTGCCGGTGAGCGCCACGCTGGTGGACCGCCGCAACCACCACGTCTTTCAGCCCTTGCTGTACCAGGTAGCCACGGCGGCCCTGTCGCCGGCGGACATCACGGGACCCATCCGCAGCATCCTGCGCCGCGCGCGGGCCACGGAGGTGCGGATGTCGGAGGTCACGGGGTTCGACCTCCCCAACCGCGCGGTGGTGCTGGCGGACGGCAGCCGCATCGCCTACGACTTTTTGATCATCGCATCCGGCGCCACGCACGCCTACTTCGGGCACCCGGAGTGGGAGCCGCTGGCCCCGGGGCTCAAGACGGTGGAGGACGCGACGCACATCCGCCGGCGCTTTCTGCTCGCCTTCGAGGCGGCGGAGCAGGAGGAGGATCCGGAGGAGCGCCGTGCCCTGCTGACGTTCGTCGTCGTCGGGGCCGGGCCCACGGGGGTGGAGATGGCGGGCGCCTTCGCGGAGATCGCGGCGCACTCGCTGGTGCGCGACTTTCGCCGCATCGACCCCAGCACGGCGCGGGTGATCTTGCTGGAGGGCGGCCCCCGCGTGCTGGCGGCGTACGACGACGACCTGTCGGCGTACGCCCAGCGCGCCCTGGAGCGAAAGGGCGTGGAGGTGCGGACGAGCAGCATCGTCACGGGGATCGAGCCGGACGCGGTGTTCGTGGGCGAGGAGAAGATCCGCACCCGCAACGTGGTCTGGGCGGCCGGGGTGACGGCGTCGCCGCTGGGGCGGGCGCTGGGGGTGGAGACGGACCGGGTGGGGCGGGTGATGGTGGAGCCGGACCTGTCCGTCCCCGGCCACCCGGAGGTGTTCGTGGTGGGCGACCTGATGAACCTGGCGGGGCCGGACGGCACGCCCCTGCCGGGGGTGGCGCAGGTGGCCATCCAGGGCGGCAAGGCGGCGGCGAAGAACATCGCCCGCACGCTGCGTGGGGAGCCGCGCAGGCCGTTCAAGTACTTCAACAAGGGGAACATGGCCACCATCGGCCGGCGGGCAGCCATCCTGCAGCGCGAATCCTTCAAGATGAAGGGGTGGCTGGCGTGGATCGGCTGGCTGTTCGTGCACGTGATGTCGCTCATCGGCTTTCGCAACCGCATCGCCGTGTTCATGCAGTGGGCGTGGAACTACATCACCTGGCAGCGCGGCGCCCGGCTCATCACGGGGGACGTGGGGCCGGACCTGGCGCCGCCCGGCAAGCCGCTGGGCACGCTGGAGAACCAGGCGATGCCCGCCAGCGAGAACAGCCCCATGTCGCGCGACGTGCAGCAGGCGGACGCGCAGGGGCAGACGGTGCCCGCGGACGGCGACGGCGGATGGATGGGCGGCGACCGCGCGCAGGGGCGTCGCGGGTGAGGGCGGCGCCGGCGTACGGGGCGCGGCTGGCCGCGTGGGCGCGACGGGTGGGCGCCCGCGCGGCGGACGTGCGCTACGGGCGGCCGGAGGCGGGGGGCGAGGTGTGCGCCGTGCGCCTGTCCCCGGCCAGGCCGGCGCGCGCGCGGGTGCTGGTGGCGCACGGCGCGGGCAACGACGCGGTGTTCCCCCTGCTGGAGCTGTTTCGTGCACTGGTGAACGCCGGGTGCGAGGTGTTCTCGTTCGACGTGGACGGCCACGGCTGCGGGAGCACGACCGTCTTCGATCCGCGCACCGTACGTACGGCGATCGCCGCGGCGGCGGATGCAGCGGAGCGGGGCGGGGCGCGGCTCCCCCTGCACGTGGTGGGGCACAGCCTGGGCGGATCGCTGGTGCTGGACGCCCTGGCGAGCGGCGCGCTGGACCGGGCCGCGTCCGCCGTCATCCTGTCGTCCCCGGTGGATTTGCGGTTGGGAGCGCGGACGGTGGTGGGCGAGTTGCGCGGCTTCTTTCGCCTGGCCACGCTGGCGCAGCGGGAGCACTACGGCTGGTGGGGGCTGGTCCCCGCGTTCGGCCCCGTGAAGCGCGCGGCGTATCCCTTTCGCCGGACGGACGCGGATGGGCGCGCGTGGAGCTACGTGGACGCGGTGCGGCGGCTGCTGGGGGAGATGCGGCTGGAGGAGCGGGTGGGGATGATCCGCGTGCCCACGCTCCTGATTTACAGCCGCGCGGACTGGCTGGTGTCGCACGGGGACGGCGAGCGGCTGGCGGCGCGGATTCCCGGCGCGCGGCTGCTTTCCCTGCGCGGCGCCACGCACTATTCCGTGCCCTTCGCCCGCGAGGCGATCGACGCGACGCTGGGGTGGATGGACGGGGCGCGGGCGGTGGCCGCGTGACGGTGAAGATCGACATGCACTGCCACCTGGCCGGCGTGGGGACCAACGACAGCGGCTGCTGGATCTCGCCCGTGTTCGCCCGGCGCCCCACGTTCCGGCTGCTGCGGATGCGGCACCGGATGACGGCGAAGCAGATGCTGGAATCCGCGGACGCGGACTGGGCGGCGGACATCGCGGACCGGGTACGGCGCAGCGAGCTGGACCACGCGGTGGCGCTGGGCTTCGACGGGGTGTACGACGCACAGGGGCGGCTGGACGAGGCGCGCTCGCAGATGGTGATTCCACCGGGGTGGACCTTTGCGGTGTGCGCCCGGCACCCGGAGCTGTTGCCGGGGCCCTCCGTGAACCCGTACCGGCGGGACGCCATGGAGCGGCTGGAGGAGTGCATCGAGCGGGGCGCCGTGCTCATCAAGTGGCTGCCGGCGACGCAGTCCATCGACCCGGCGGACCGCGCGATCGGCTCCTTTTACCAGCGGCTGGCGGAGGCGGGGATCCCCATCCTGGTGCACTCCGGCGGCAGCGAGCAGACGTTCGCGCAGGTGCGGCCGGAGCTCAAGGACCTGGCGCGGATCGAGTACCCGCTGTCGCTGGGGGTGCGGACAATCGTGGCGCACAGCGCGGCGCCCGTGACCTACGCGCGCGACCCGGACCAGGTGCCGCTGCTCAAGGAGATGATGCGGCGGTACGCGCACCTGTGGGTGGACAACTCGGGGATCAGCAACCCGTCGCGCTGGCCGCACCTGCCGCGCTTTGCGGCGGACGCGGAGATCGTGGCGCGCACGCTGCACGGCAGCGACTTTCCCGTGCCCAGCAACGCGTTCTGGTACGCGCGGCGGCTGGGGGCGCGGCGGGTGGCGGCGCTGGAGCGCATCCGCAACCGCATGCAGCGCGACATCGAGCTCAAGCGCGCGCTCGGCTACCCCGACGAGGTGCTGACCCGCGCGCCGTCCGTGCTCGCGAACCTGCACCGCTGGATCCCGCGCGCGCAGGCGGCGGACTGACGGGCTTTACGTCTGGGTACTGGCCACACATTTTGGGCGCGTCGCCGTCGTTTCCTCACCGCCGAACTTCTGATGACCATCCCGCTTATCCGCCGCCTCACGCTGCAGAACTTCCTGTCCTACGGGCCGGACGGCGTGTCGGTGGATCTGCTTCCGCTGAATGTACTGATCGGTCCTAACGCGTCCGGAAAAAGTAACCTGCTGGAAGCACTGGCCGTTTTACGGGGTGCTGCTAGAGACCTTCAAACCGCTCTTCGCGAAGGCGGAGGCTCTCTAGAATACCCGTGGAAGGGAGATGGAAGGGAGGACGTGTGCTTCATTGAGGCAGTTATCGATCCTGTTGATCCAAGCTGGAGCTACCATCCGGCAATGGTGGATCTTCAGTCGATTCGCTACAGCCTGCTACTACGCTTAGTGGGGTCTCGTTTTTTGGTAGGTAACGAATCGGTGGGTGCGATTATCGACGATGAAGATGTTGGTCCTTTGCAAGAGCGAGTATATGAACTCACAGGCCACGTGGGAACCAGCTTCCCGTGGAGTCAGCGGCAAACGCGAGGTAATGGCGGTACGGAGATCAAGAATTTGCAGTTAACCGAGTCAATTCTCACACAGTTGCGGGACCCTATCCAGTACCCCGAACTCGCGAGTTTAAGTGACCATTTCGGCGGCATTGCGTTATTCCAAGACTGGAGTTTCGGACGGCGGACGCTGGTGCGCCAGCCGCAGCCGACCGATCTGCCTACCGAATTCCTGCTGTCGGACGCGAGCAATCTCGGGCTGATCCTTCACGATCTCTCGCAGACGTCTGCGAAAAGAGAAGAAATGATCAGCTACCTGCGGAAATTTTATGAACAAGCACGATATATCTCGACCAAGGTTCAGGGCGGTACGATTCAGTTATTTATCGAAGAAGAAGGCGGTCGATTGGTACCCGCGACTCGACTTTCGGATGGTACGCTGCGTTACCTCTGTCTTCTAGCGATCTTGCTCCATCCCAATCCGCCGCCGCTAATCGGGATAGAGGAGCCGGAGTTGGGGTTGCATCCCGACGTTGTGCCCACCATCGCGGAACTGCTCAAGAAGGCGTCCGAGCGGACGCAGCTGTTCGTCACAACGCACTCGGACGTGCTTGTATCGGCACTGTCGGACACGCCGGAGTCAATCCTGGTGTGCGAGAGCATGCCAAGCGGGACGAATGTGGAGCGGCTGGATGCGGGGCGCCTACGTGAGTGGCTGAAGGAGTACTCACTCGGCGAGATCTGGCGGATGGGAGAGATCGGGGGGAACCGCTGGTGAGCGAGATCCGAATCTACGTGGAGGGCGGGGGAGACAAGGACAGCAAAGCGCGGATGCGCCAGGCGTTCAGCCAATTCTTTTCCGAACCGCGCGCACGTGCCCACCAGAAGCGCAAGCCGCTGCGGGTGATTCCGTGCGGCTCGCGCGATGACACGTTCAAGGCCTTTCGCGCAGCTGTCCGGGATCACGCGGAGGATCGGGTGTTCCTGCTGGTCGATGCCGAGCAGGCCGTCTCCGGCACGCCGTGCGAGCATCTTGAGGCGCGTGATCCGTGGGACCTGTCGTTCGCGAGCGACGACCAGTGCCACCTGATGGCGCAGGTGATGGAATCGTGGTTCCTGGCTGATCCGGATGCACTGGCGCAGTTCTACGGCTCGCAGTTCGGCATCAAGCAGATCCCGCCTCGGAAGAACGTTGAGGAAGTACCAAAATCGGAGGTCGAAGCAGTCCTGAAGAGCTCAACGGCGAAGACCTCGAAGGGCGAGTATCACAAGATCCGCCACGGCGCGCCGATCCTGGAGAGCCTGAATCCCGACCGGGTCCGCAGTCGCGCGCCGCACTGCGACGCGCTGTTCGAGAAAATCGACGAGGCGTTGCAATGATGCGGGGCGCCGTTTTCTTGATCGCCGCGCTCGCCCTTCTCCCCGCTCCCGCCTCCGCGCAGCTGCGGCCGCTGGAGCCGTTCGAGTGGCGGATGTTCGAGCAGGGGCGCGAGGTGTCGGTGCAGGTGGGGGGCGGATGGTTGCGAGACCAGCGCGCATCGCTCGCGGGGACGGAGGGCACGCTGTGGGAGGCGGGCAACTTCCGCGCGTTCTGGCGCACGGGGCGGGTGGTGCTGGAGGCCGGCGGCACCGTGCACCGCCGCCTGGAGGAGGACGGCATCTTTGCGCTCCCGGAGCCGGACGTGCAGCCGGCGGACGACGGCGTGCGGCGCGACGCGGGTGACTACCGCGTGCTCACGGCCGTGCGACTGACGAACGAGCGCGCACCCGTGGCCGCCGCCCTGCGCTTCGGCGCGCGGCTGCCGACGACGGACAACACGGTGGGCCTGGACCGCGACGCCACGGACTTCTTCGCCACGGCGGCGGGGCGGGCGGCGCGGGGGCGAATGGCCCTCCAGGCGGAGGCGGGCGTGGGCATCTTCGGCACGCGGGAGCGCGCGTTCGAGCAGGACGACCTGCTGGTCTACGCCCTCCGCGCGGAGTACGACGCGGGCCCCGTCATCCCCATGCTGACGGTCGTGGGGCAGCAGGTGGGGAGCGGGCACCGCGAGATCCGCGGCAACGAGTCGCTGGGCGAGGTGCGGCTGGGCGCGCGGGTCGGCGGCCGGCGCTGGCTGCTGGCGGAGCTCGTGGCCGGGTACACGGACTTCAGCCCCGGATTCGGCGTGCTGGTGTCGGCGGGGATGGACTGGTAAGCGCCGGCGGGTGTCACGTCGTCCGGGCCGCGGGCGTTCTTCACCGCGACAACCGGTTGCATCCACCCGCTCGCCCGCCGATCCCATGCGTACACTCCGCCGCCTCTCCGCCCTCGCACTCCTCCTGCTGGCCGCTGCCTGCGACGAGAATCCGACCAGCTCCGGCGACGGCCGCATGCGGGCCCGGCTCGAGGGCGACCTCTGGAACGGGGACGCCGAAGTCTTCTTTCTCCAGGATACCGTGGTGCTGCAGAGCAAGGCGCCGCTGGATGTGAGCAAGGTCAACTTCAGCGGGACGACGAGCTCGTGGCGGTCGCTGGTGCTGTACCTGGTCGCCAGCGGGCCCGGCGAGTACCAGGTGGTGCCTGGCAAGGGCGGCTACGAGGAGATCCTTCAGGGCGACATGGTTACCTACGCTGCCCGCGTCACGGCCGGCACGGTCCGGTTCACCATTCTGGGCCAGGGCCAGGAGGTTGCCGAAGGCCGGGTGGACGACGTGCGGATCGAAGGCAGCAGCGGCGTGTGGTCCTTTGACGAGGGCGGATTCACCGCGGAAGTGCGGCAGTTCTGAGCCCGCCGGGGTGAACGCGGATCGCCGCCGCACGTCCTGGGGCGATCGCATCTGGATGCGGCTGAACGGGATGCGCATCGGGTCCGTGCCATGGGCGGTTCATCTGCCCGGCCGGTAGATTCCCCGGTCCGGGTCCGACTGAAGTGCCGGGATCACGAGGACTGTTGTCTCGGACCGCATGTCATATCAGATCCCCCATCTTCCCTCCGCGGAGATGGGGGATCTGCATGCGGGCCAGGTGCCGCTATCGCGGCAGCTTGAGCACGCGGCCGGCGGGGATCACGTCATCCGCCCCCACGCCGTTCAGGATGGCGAGATCCTCCAGGTCCATGCCGGGCGGCAGACGGCGGGGATCCGCGTAGGCGCGGAACGGCTCGGCCCCGTCCGCCGTCACCAGGGCCAGGCGGGTGGGCTGCAGCGCGAGGATGCGCTCATCCGTCAGCGTGCGCAGGCCGCGCGTCATCACGCCCACGGCCTCGCGCATGGCCTCGCCGTACGCGGACTCCGAGATGCCGGTGAAGCGCAGCACGCCGCCCGGGTGCTCCATCCAGTAGCCCGTCACGTCGTACGCGCGCCCGTCGCGGCCCATGCCGGCATCCACCCGCGCGCCGGGAAAGCCGTTCATGTTCGTGCGGTAGCCGGCCGCGCCCTCCAGCCCGTTTTCGTGGATGAAGTCCGTCGCGGCCGCCTGCGCCGTGGGGTGGCGCGAGCGGGCCACGAGCTCCACCTCCGCGCCCGACGCCCCGCGCGGCACGATGCGCACCTGCCGGCCCTCGCGCACGGCCTCCCACCCGTACGGCATGGGAAACCGGAATCCGCCCGCGGGATGGTAGAAGGTGCCGCCCCGCTCGAAGCCCTCGCGCGGGTCCTGGCCCAGCGCGATGCCCTGGATGCGGGCGCGATACGCATCCGCCTCCACCCGCTGGCCGTCGTGCCCCCGCGCGGCCCACTCCGCGGCCATCCACGCCACCGCCTCCTCGCGCCGTCCGGGGTCCGGGTGTGTGGAAAGGAAGCCGGGAAGCCGCCCGCCACGCGCCTGCATCCGCTGTAGCGCCATGAAGAGCGCGGCGCCCTCCTCCGCGCGGTAGCCGGCGAGGGCGGCGTACTCCACGCCCAGGCGGTCGCTCTCGCGCTCGTCGTCGCGGCTGTAGCGGATGAGCAGGAGGTCCGCCGCGAGCCCGCCCAGGTCGCCGATCTCCTGCCCGGCGCCCGCCACCTGCTCACCCAGCAGGCCGGCGCCCATCAGCCCCGCCATCACCAGCCCGCTCTCCAGCGCGCTCTGCGAGCCGTGGCGGGCGGCGACGTGCGCGATCTCGTGCCCCAGGACCACGGCCAGCTGCGCCTCGTTGTCCAGGTGCGCCAGCAGCCCGCGCGTCACGTACACGAAGCCGCCCGGGATGGCGAACGCGTTCACCGCCTCCGAGTCCAGCACGCGAAAGGCGAACTTGGCCGTGCGGTACTCCGGCAGCGCGCCCTCGCGGCGCAGGTGGCTGGTGGCCAGCACGGCCTCGCCCACGCGGCGGACGTACGCCTCCAGCTCCGGGTCGTCGACCGTGCCGTAGCGCGCGACGATCTGCCGGTCCGCCGCGCGCCCCATGCGCATCTCCTGGTCCCACGTGTACGCGTACGCCCGCTGCCGCCCGCTCACCGGGCTCGCGGACGTGACGACGCATGCGCCCAGCACGGGCGCGAGGACGAGGGCGGGGAGCAGGGCGCGGACGATGGATCGCATGGGGCCGGCGGGTGGATGGCGGAACGTGGGAGGGCGCGGAAAACGACGGGAGCGAATGAATTCGCGGCTACAACTTCACACTGTCGGCCTCCGCCGACACCGCGCGAGGGCGGATCCTCGGGCGCTCGCCCAAGCCCCACGCGCGGGCGACCGGTGCGATGGGCGAGGTGCGTCGCCTACGATCTCGGATACCGGCGATGCACGGGCGGGATGCGCCTCGGTGGATGGACGACACCTCGTCCGGACGCCGGATCAGCCGGGCGGATCGGATTCCGGACGGCGCGCGACGTAGAGGCCGCGGCCGGTGAGCCCGTGCGGATCATGCTCCACCACCTCCAGGCCCGCGGCGGCGAAGGCATCCATCGTCTGCGCGTGCGTGAACAGGGCGAGCGGATGGCGCTCCTCCCAGTGCTCGATGCCGCCGGCGTGCCCCAGCACGTAGACGAACTCGATGACGGACGCGTCGCCGTCCCGTGCCGTGCACCCCATCCGCACCACCTTCAGCGCGTCCGACTCCGAGACGTTCAGCCACGGCAGGCCGCCGGGGCGGAAGGTCCCCGGCGAGAGCCACGGCTCCACGACGGCCACGCCGCCCGGCCGCAGGTGCTGCGCGAAGCGGGCGATCGTCTGCCGCAGCCGCGCCTCCGTGTACACGTATCCTATGGCGCTGAACAGGCACACGATTGCATCGAAGCGGCGCCCCAGGTCGAACTCCACCATGTCGCCCTGGTGAAACGTGGCGTCCGGGTAGCGGTCGCGGGCGATCTGCAGCAGCCCCTCCTCCAGGTCCAGCCCATCCACCGTGTAGTGCGCGCGCAGGTGAGCCAGGTGGTTGCCCGTGCCGCATCCCACGTCCAGCAGCGCGTCCCCGTCCGAGCGGAGGTGGGCCTGGATGCGCGCGTGCACCGCCGCCGCCTCGTCCGCGTACGGCTTGCCGGCGTACACCAGGTCGTAGAACTCCGCCGACCGTGCGTAGAACGACTCGCTCATCCCGTCCCCCGGTTCGCGTCGGCGGCCGGCGTCCACTCGTCGCGCATGAGCCCGAAGAGCGACACGTCCCAGAACCGGCCCTTGAAGTATTGATGATCGCGCAGGCGGGCCTCGTGGCGCAGGCCGATGCGCGTGAGCACGCGGGCGCTGGCCTCGTTCTCGGCGATGCAGTGCGCGTGGATGCGGTACAGCCGCTCCCACGTGCCGAAGCCCATGTTCACCATGGCGCGCGCCGCCTCCGTGGCGAACCCGCGCCCCCAGTGCGTGGGCGAGAGCTCGTAGCCCAGGTCCGCCATGGGTGCGTCCGGCTCCTCGCGCCGCAGCCCCACGTTGCCGATGAGCTCGCCGGACCCGGCCAGGGTGATGGCCAGCTGCGTGCGGATGCGCGGCTGCTCGCCCTGCCACAGGATGAACGAGTAGATCATCGCCTGCGTCTGCCGCTCGGTGACCTCGGCGTTATCGTAGTAGCGCAGGTACCGCGGGTCCTGCTGGTACGCGTGCGTCGCGGCCCAGTCTTCGGCGGTGAACTCGCGGAGAACGAGGCGCGGGGTGCGGAGGATCACGGCGGGCTCGCGGAAGGCGTTCGGAAACCTGCCCGGGAAAGATGAACACGCACGGCGAGGTTGGCAAACCCCGGGGGGCGATGATCCCAGGACGTGCGGGGACGACGGCATGTGTGGGGTGGGCTCCGCCATCGCTCCACGTCGTGCGGGCGAGGGGTTCGTGCGTTGGGGTCGGGCCCCGGGCCATGCGAATGAATTCGCCGCAACGACCACACGAAGTCCGCCTGCGCGGACTGTCCGTC
>DATING010000309.1:0-5038 GCA_035474555.1 Longimicrobium sp.
GCGCGGCGGCGGCGAACGGGTTGGCGAAGCGCTCCTCGTAGTCCTTCTGCCGCGCCGCCGCCTCGGCCGCCGGGTCGTCCGCGCCGCCGATCTCGCGGCGGTACAGGATCTCCACCGCGCCCTTGCCCCCCATTACGGCGATCTCCGCCGTGGGCCAGGCGTAGTTCACGTCGCCGCGGATGTGCTTGGAGCTCATCACGTCGTACGCGCCGCCGTACGCCGTGCGGGTGATGATGGTCACCTTGGGCACCGTGGCCTCGCAGAACGCGTACAGCAGCTTGGCGCCGTGGCGGATGATGCCGCCGTGCTCCTGCGCCACGCCGGGCAGGAACCCCGGCACGTCCTCGAACGTGAGGATGGGGATGTTGAAGCTGTCGCAAAAGCGGACGAAGCGCGCCGCCTTGACCGACGCGTCGATGTCCAGCACCCCCGCCAGCACGGCCGGCTGGTTGGCCACGATGCCCACGGAATGGCCGCCCACGTGGGCGAACCCGCACAGGATGTTGCCCGCGTAGTCCGCGTGCACCTCGTAGAACTCGCCGTCGTCCACCACGCGCCGGATGACGTCGTGCATGTCGTACGGCTTGTTGGGGTTGTCGGGGACGATGTCCAGCAGCTCCTCGTCCGCCCGGTCGAACGGGTCGTCCGTGGGCTTGCGGGGCGGGTCCTCGGCGTTGTTCTGGGGGATGAACTCGAAGAGGTGCCGAATGCGGTGCAGGCACTCCACCTCGCTGCGCAGGGCGAAGTGCGCCACGCCGGACTTGGCCGCGTGCGTGGCCGCGCCGCCCAGCTCCTCCATGGTCACGTCCTCGTGCGTCACCGTCTTCACCACGTTGGGGCCGGTGACGAACATGTAGCTCGTCCCCTGCACCATGTAGATGAAGTCGGTGATGGCCGGGCTGTAGACCGCGCCGCCCGCGCAGGGGCCCAGGATGGCGCTGATCTGCGGGATCACGCCGGAGGCCAGCGTGTTGCGCAGGAAGATGTCCGCGTAGCCACCCAGGGAAACCACGCCTTCCTGGATGCGGGCGCCGCCGGAGTCGTTCAATCCCACCACCGGCGCGCCGTTCTTGAGCGCCAGGTCCATGATCTTGACGATCTTTTCCGCGTGCGCCTCGCTGAGCGACCCGCCAAAGACGGTGAAGTCCTGGGAGAAGACGTAGATCAGCCGGCCGTGGATGGTGCCGTAGCCCGTGACCACGCCGTCGCCCAGGTAGCGCTCGTTCTCCAGCCCGAAGCCGCTGGCGCGGTGGACGACGAAGCGGTCCAGCTCCACGAACGAGCCCTCGTCCAGCAGCACGTCCAGCCGCTCGCGGGCGGTGAGCTTGCCGCGTTCGTGCTGCGCCTGGATGCGCTTTTCGCCGCCGCCCATCTCCGCCTGGCGGCGCAGGGTCTCGAGGTGCTCCAGCTTTTCCCGCATCGACATCGCGTGTCGCCCGTGTCTACGTGTGATGATTTGCCGGCTGGCACAGAAGCGCGGCAATCTATCACACGCGGCGCGTTCCCGCATCGCACCTCCGCCCGGACGGTGGCGGGGCTGCCGCTGGCCGCCAGTCCCGCCCCACGGCCCACGGTTACCGTCGCCGAGCCCACCATCCTGCCTCGGAGCGCGACGCGGGCGGGGCCGGCCACGGCCAGTCCCGCCCGGTGCACTTCAGTCGGCGGTTATCTCACCCCCTGCCCTCGACGGCCGCGGAACCCATGGGTGAGTCATATCCCCAGCCGGAGCTGCACTGGAATGATTCCCACTTGGTCGTCCCCGAGCCGCCGCTGTCCAGCGCGATCACGTACACGTCGACCCACGCGCCGCCCCAGGACGAGTAGGGACACTGCACCCATGCGGACTCCCCAAATCCTGACGCATTGACCCAGGTGAACTCGTATCCACTCCCCGTGCCACCCCACGCGGAGGCATAGCATTCCATGTAGCCGTACAAGCCGGAGGAGTAGCAGTTGATGTCAACACTCGGCGGCGTGGAGGAGGACGGCCACGACGGGGGAGAGTAGCCGGCGAGGGTGGCGTTTACCAGGCGGTTGTTGGGTGCGCCCGTGCCGGCGCCCGCCAGCCCGCTGGTGGACGAGGAGTTCACGATCGCCGCCGCCACCGTGGCGGGCGCGGCGGTGGGGTTGGACTCCAGGTAGAGAGCGGCCACGCCCGCCACGTGTGGCGACGCCATCGAGGTGCCATCGATCGTGTTGGTCGCCGTGCTGCCGGTGTGCCAGGCCGAGAGGATGCCCGAACCGGGTGCGTACACGTCCACGCAGCGCCCGTAGTTGGAGAACCACGACCGCTCATCCGCCGAAGTGGAGGCGGCGACCGTCAGTGCCGCGGCGACCCGTGCGGGCGAGTAGTAGCAGGCATCACCCCAGCTGTTCCCCGCCGCGACGGCATACGTCACCCCCGCGTTGATCGAGTTGGCGACCGCGGCGTCCAGCGCGGTGTTGCCGCCGCCGCCCAGAGACATGTTCACCACGGCGGGCTTCACGTGGTTCCCCGTCACCCAATCCACACCCGCGACGACGCCGCTCCACGTTCCGGAGCCGTTGCAGTCCAGCACGCGCACGGCGACCAGCGTGGCACTCTTCGCCACGCCGTACGTGCTCCCTGCCGCAGTACCGGCCACGTGGGTACCGTGGCCGTTGCAGTCCGCGCCGCTTCCCCCGTACGCATCGTATCCGGCCACGGCGCGCCCCCCGAAGTCCACGTGATCGTACCGGATCCCGGTGTCCAGCACGTAGATCCGCACACCGCTGCCCGTTGCCGTATAGGTGTAAGCGCCGTCCACCGCCTGGTCGATGCGGTCCAATCCCCACGGCGCGTTGTACTGGATGGCGTTCGCTGTGGCGATCCCGTCCTGCTCTACGTACGCGACGTTGGGATTGCGGCGCAGGGCGTTGACGGCGGCGGGCGGGAGCGTCGCCGCGAAGCCGCGCAGGGCGCTACGGTACGTGTGGTGGAGCGTTCCTCCGTGCGCCGACACCAGCCGCCCCGCGAGCCCCGGCGCGTCCTGCGTTCCGTCGTGGAAGACGACGATGTACCGGTCGCGGATGCCCTGCCCAGCCGCTGCCGAGAGCAGCGGCGCGGGGTCGACGCGGGCGGCGTCTGGCGGGGAGGCCGTGGTCGGCATGTCGCGGCACCCTGCCGCGACGGCTCCCGTCACCATGATTGCCGCGAGGGAACGAAAGATCGGGCTTCTCATCGCCTGCCTTCCTTTCTCGGTCGCCAGAGGGATAGGTAAGCCGACACAACCACACTAAATGTCTTATCATAAGTGTGCAAGAAGAATAATGAGTGGGCGGAGAAGCACCGCACGACATCGCCTCTTCGGCCAACCACCTTGCGCGCATTCTGAGGTTTAGCGTGGTAGAAAGGCGTTTTCTATATGTCGCGGGATGGCCACACGCGTTGGGGCTACGCGCCTGCCCACGCTTTTATCGCCTTCCACCTCACCCATCGGCGAGTCACATTGAAAGCGATTGATTTCAGCCGATCTCCCCAGTCGATGGGCTGCTGGTTGCGCGCCGTGATGGTCCGGGCCGCCAGGGAGGGCAGGCGTGAATCGCATCCACTCCACCACTTCGCGGGCAGGCTGGTTGCTGGTACAGGATGCCGATCATCAGTTCATCCAACGAAAGAGCGGTGGAGAGCCCGTTGGCCTCCACCGCTCCGTCCATCATCCTAAACCGGCTGCAGAACAGTTGCTCTCGGTCGAAGCGCCGCAGGAACGGTGTGGATGTCGTCGTACCAAGCCCGCGCCACCCGTGGCGCCGGCGGTCCGCGATCCTGCCTCCCGTGGTCAGCCCGGAAGCACCGCACGCATGGCGGCCCATCCCACCGTCCCCGCGGCGACGCCCAGCGTCGCAAAGAGCAGGACCGCGCCCGCCACGGCGCCCATCCCGTAGCGCGTGAGGCGAAGGTCCTGGTTGGTCCACCCCAGGACGAAGAGGATGATGGCGGCGGCGGGGAGCGTGTTAGTGAGCGGCAGCAGCGGCACGGGAACGGCCAGCAGAAGCGCGCCCGCCAGCACCCCCGCGCCGCAAAGCCGCCGGCCGGCCGCCCCGCGCACCCACGGCGACCGGCGTGCCCCGCGTCCGCGGTCCGCCCAGCGCGAGACGCGGTTCAGCATGGTGCCCATCACCGTGTGCACGCTGCGCGGCACCTGGACGCGCAGCAGCCGCTCGGGAACCGGCAGGTCGTCGCGCTGGCGCAGCATCCGCAGCCCCAGCAGCGCGATGAGCAGGCTCACCGGCGTGGTGATGGGACCCAGGCTCACGGGGGAGAGGAACGGCAGCGCGAGCAGCGCGGCGCCCAGTGCCGTCTGCCGGGTTCCCAGCGGGCGCAGCAGGTCGCCCACGGTGGCGCTTCCAGCCGTCTCGTAGCGCCGCTCCATCTCCGACAGGGCGTGGCGCAGCAGCGCGCCGGTGCCGCGGGCGTGCGGCTGCTCGGGCGTATCGGGATCCATCAGGCTCGCGGAACGGGGGCGCGCCCGCGCGGGAGTCGCGCGGCGCCGAGGCGTAAGCCTACCGCCTGCTCCGCCATCCGCACAAATGCAGATTTCGATCGCGATCCATCGATCCAGGTTATGGATGCGCGGCCATGCGGCACCACGGAGAGCCTACGGCCCATGCCGGAGCATGCGACGAACGGATCCTCATCCCGAATCGCGGAGTTCCGGGTGCATTCGAATCAGGATTTTCCGCTTCGAAATGCACGTTTATTCGGGTATCTGGTATCACGTTCCGGATGCCAGGGCGATGCAAATCCCGGAGAGCCCTGGCCTCCGCTTCCATTTTCGCCCTCCGTATGCGAACGAAGGGCGGATTGCGACGCGAACTCCGTCCGCGCGTCACTCCTGCGCCACACGCCATTCGATGGGAATGTCCATCCAGACGTCCACCGCCTGTCCGTCCAGCCGCGCCGGCCGAAAGCGGAGCAGCGCCAGGCTCTCCAGCGTCGGCTGGTTGAACTCGGGGTTAGACGTGCGCGTCACCACGATGTCCCGCGGCATCCCTTCGCGGTCCACCCGCAGCCGCACGT
>DATING010000310.1:0-1644 GCA_035474555.1 Longimicrobium sp.
CGATCGTCCCCCGGGCCTTTCAGCACTTCCCGTCCGGCGGGCTACTTCTGCTCGTCGGGGTCGTGCACCATCTCGTCCAGGGCCACGGCCACGCCCAGGACCAGGCCCTCGTCCTCGCCCGCCGCGATGTCGATGCCGTACGTGTCGCGGAGGGCGAACCACGCCTTGGAGACGCGCGCAACGGTCCGGCCGCCGCGCGTGATCTCGTAGTCGTGGTCCAGGATCCTGCCCTGCACCTCCAGGTCTTCCCCGCCCTCCACCTCCACGTTCCACTTGTCGCGGAACGGAGCGATCAACGCCTTCTTAACGGTCGCGAGCGTCTCGCCGCCGCGCAGCAGCTTCATGCTGTCGCGCAGGGCGATCTTCTTTTCGCGCACGGTGACGACCTCGGTGCCGTCCATCCGCGTGATCTCGAACGTTTCGCGGATGCGCAGCACCTTGCCGTCCACGCGGAACGCCGGGGTGCCGTGCTCGTCCTCGATGGTGAAGTCCTCACCGATCGAGATCAGGTGCTGCCGCATCCGGTACCGCGCCATCGTCCGCTCCATCGTCCGTGTGTCCGCCGCCCTCCCCGGCCGCGGCCAGGGCAAGCTCCACGCCGCCCCCGGACGCACCGGGAGACTTGCGTTCGGCGTACGTTCGGTTTACCGTGGAGCCGGTCCCGCCGTCCACCTTCCCCCCTGCCCCCGCGCGACCATGGCCAGCAGCAAAGCCGCCACCGTCGAAGAATACCTCGCCGAGCTCCCGGAAGACCGCCGCGAAGTCGTCGCCGCCGTGCGCGACATGGTGGTGCGCAACCTCCCGGACGGCTACCGCGAGACCATGGCGTTCGGGATGATCGGCTACGGCATCCCCCTGGAGCGCTATCCCAACACGTACAACGGCCAGCCGCTGTCGTACGCCGCCATCGCCGCGCAAAAGAACTACTACGCGCTGTACCTGATGGGCACCTACACGGGCGAGCACGAGCAGGCCGTCCGGGATGCGTTCGCGGGCGCGGGAAAGAAGCTGGACATGGGCAAGTCGTGCATCCGCTTCAAGAAATTGGACGACCTGCCGCTGGAGGCCCTGGGCCGCATCATCGCCGCCACCCGGCCCGACGCCTACATCGCGCAGTACGAGGCCGCGCGCCAGGGCGGAGCGAGCGCATGAGGACCGGTGGATGGGCGCGGCGGCTCTGCCTGGGCGCCGCCCTCGCGCTCGTCGCGTGCGGGCGGGACGGGGACGACGCCGGGTGGAACGTGCTCGTGGAGGGCGACGGCGGGGAGATCAGCGTCTCGCCCGCGCGCGTGGTGCCGCTCGGAGGCGGGACGTACCGCCTGTGGCTGCGCGACCGGATCGGCTCGCCGGAGGTGGATGCCGACGGGCGCTCGTACGACGCGTTCGTGTCGCAGGTGGAGTTCGACTGCGGCCGCCGCCGCGCCCGCGAGCTCGTGGGCGAGATCCCGCAGACCATGCTGGATGAAACGGACACGCACGCGCCGTTCGCCGTGGACGAGCCCTGGAGGCCGGTCGCGGACGAACCCCGCATGGCGCAGGCGCTGGCCGCGTTCTGCGATTTCGCGCGGGCAAAGCGGCTGTGACGCGCGAGGGCACGGACATTTTGCCCATGCCCCCTTGCACAAACACCGCCCAAGACGGACA
>DATING010000311.1:0-6785 GCA_035474555.1 Longimicrobium sp.
CGTGCACGAGCGCCGGGGGGACGTGGCGAAGGCGCTCGACTGCTATCAGGCCAGCCTCGAGACGACGCGTGCCCTGGGCGCGCGGATGTTCGAGGCGGAGACGCTCATCCGCCTGGGCGCCCTCCGCGTGCGCACGGGCGAGCATGACGCCGGGCTGGCGGACCTGCACTCCGCGCTGGAGATGGTCGCGGAGCTGGGCGCGCGTCCGCAGGTGTACGCGGCCCACGAGGCGCTCACGCAGGTGTACGAGGCCCGCGGCGAGCTGGACAAGGCGCTGGAGCACTACCGCGCCTTCCACGCCGCGTGGCGCGACGTCTTCAACGCGGAGACCAACGCGCGCATCAAGAGCGTGCTGGTGCGGGCGGAGGTGCAGCAGGCGCAGCGCGAGGCGGAGATCCTGCGCCAGAAGAACGACGAGCTCACGGCCGCGTACGGGCGCCTGCGCCAGGCGGACGAGGAAAAGGCGCTCCTGGTGGCGCGCCTCCGCGAGCAGGCGGCGGAGCTGGAGCGGCAGACGCGCGAGGATGCCCTCACGGGGCTGTTCAATCGCCGCCACCTGGACACGCTGCTCGCCGCGGAGTGGGAGCGCGCCCTGCGCTTTGGCCGCGCGATGACGGTGGCGATGGCGGACATCGACCACTTCAAGGACGTCAACGACCGCTTCTCGCACGCCGTGGGGGACGAGGTGCTGAGGACCGTCGCGCGCATCCTGCGCGAGAACACGCGCGGCGTGGACGTGGTGGCGCGCTACGGCGGCGAGGAGTTCTGCCTGGTGCTGGTGGAGGCGACGGCGGACGAGGCCGTGCAGCTGTGCGACCGCCTGCGCGGGCTGATCGCGGACTACGACTGGGCGTCCATCCGCCCCGGACTGGCGCTGACCGTGAGCATCGGCGTGGCGGGGCTGCACGAGGGGGCGGATGCGCCCGACGCGCTGCTCGCCGCCGCCGACATGCGCCTGTACGCCGCCAAGCACGCCGGTCGCAACCGCGTCCGGGCCTGAGCGAGTCCGGCGGGCCGCCGGTGTACGGAGCTGCATCTGGTGCAAAGTTCTTTTCGATACGATTTTTGATGGATGTGCCGGGCCGCGTCCCCCGCGGCCTTTGGGTCTGTTCGACCTTGCTCCACGCCGATCAATGATGGACCTCCAGTTGGATCCCCCTTCCGCCACACCCCCGGCCGTCGTTCTCGACGATGCCCTGCGATCGCGCATCGACGCGCTCGCGGACGAGGCGTGGCCCATCCGGTTCACCGACCACGTGGCTGCTGAAGCGCTGGCGAACGAAGCGCTTCGGCTGGCGGAGGCGGCGAACTATCCCAGGGGGATCGCGCTCGCGTTGCGCACCCTGGGCTCTCAGCGGTTCTACGTCCACTCGGATTTCGACGATGCGGAGGTGCAACTGCGCCGTGCACTGGATCTCCTGCACCAAGCAGAGGAGATGCATGGCCAGGCAGACGTGCTACACTCGATGGGTTCCCTCCATCGCCGTGCTGGCAGGCAGCGAGAGGCTATGCGGCTGTACCTCCAGTCGTTGGACCTGTACCGCGCCTCCGGTGATCGCGTCGGCGAGGCGCAGGCAGTTGGTTCCTTGGGAAGCGTGTACCACCTCTTGGGGGAGTACGGGCACGCGCTGGAGCATTACCAGTTCAGCCTCGCCCTGCGGGAGGGGATCGACGATCCTCCCGGGATCGCGGACTCCCTGGTGAACATCGGGATCATCCATGGCACCATGGGCGAACCGGAGCGGGCGATAGAGTACATCCTGCGAGCGCTTCCCATCCAACACGGTGATCCGGTGAGGACCGCCGTGTGCCTGGTAAACCTGGGTAACGCGCATACCGACATGGGGGATGACAGGCGTGCGCTGGAGTATCTGGAGCGTGGAGCATCGCAATTTGCCGCGTTGGATAACGAGGGCGAGGAAGCGAGCTGCCTGAGCGACATCGGCTCCATCCACGAACGGCGGGGCGATGACGTCCAGGCACTCGCGTGTTATGAGCGTAGCCGGGAGCTCCTGAGGCGCTCCGGGGCGCATATCTACCTGCCCGAGGTGCTGATTCGGCTGGGCGCGCTCCGATTGCGCATGGGTGAGGCGGATGCGGGGTTGCGGGACCTGCACGAAGCTTTGGCAATCGCCGAATCCCAGGGAGCGCGGCAGCATGTGTACGCGGCGCACGAAACCTTGGCGGCAGCCTACGAGACCACCGGCGACACCGCGCGGGCGCTGGAGCATCACCGCGCGTTCCACGCCGTGTGGCGGGAGGTCTACGGCACGGAGACCAACCTGCGCATCCAGCACGCCGTCGTACGCGCCGAGGTGCAGCAGACGCAGCGCGAGGCCGAGATCCTGCGCGAGACCAACGAGGCGCTCACCCGCGCGGACGAGGAAAAGGCGCGTCTTCTCTCCCAACTCCAGGAGCAGGCTGCGGAGCTGGAGCGGCAGACGCGCGAGGACCCGCTGACGGGCGCCTTCAACCGCCGGCACCTGGATGCGCAGCTCGCGGCCGAGTGGGAGCGCGCGCGGCGCTTCGGCAGGCCGCTGACGGTGGCGATGGTGGACGCCGACCACTTCAAGGAGGTCAACGACCGCTTCTCGCACGCGGTGGGGGACGAGGTGCTGAGGACCGTCGCGCGCATTCTCCGCGAGAACACGCGCGGCGTGGACGTGGTGGCGCGCTACGGGGGCGAGGAGTTCTGCCTGGTCCTGGTGGAGGCGACGGCGGACGAGGCCGTGCAGCTGTGCGACCGCTTGCGCGGGCTGATTGCGGACTACGACTGGGCGTCCATCCGCCCGGGACTGGCGCTGACCGTGAGCATCGGCGTGGCGGGGCTGCACGAGGGGGCGGATGCGCCCGACGCGCTGCTGGCCGCCGCGGACATGCGCCTGTACGCCGCCAAGCACGCCGGCCGCAACCGCGTGCGGGCCTGAGCGGGAGAAGATTCATCTCGCTCACGGTCGAAAAGAAGGTTTCACGCGGAAGGGCGCGGAGGGCGCGGAGAAGGGTTCCGCGTACTCCGCGCTTTTGTCGTGCGTGATGGATCGTAGCGCAGGGATGCAGATGATGTTGATCGCGGCCATTGCATGGGGGCATTACTTTGTGCACTTTTATGCGCGCCGATCATCATCATCCCCTGCTCCTGCTCGCTCATGACCGGTTCTGGACTGGAATCCCTGATCACGTGCGATCTCCTGCGCGCCACGGCGGGCGACGCGACCTACGCGCGCGGGTATGCCTACGCCCAGGATGGGCGTGTGCAGGAGATCTCAATGCTGGATGGCGTGCTCTCGGCGCGGGTGGAGGGGCGGGAGGGGTACCGGGTGCGGCTGTTCCGGCAGGGGGACAAGCTGGAGTTCGACTGCACCTGCCCCGTCGGCAACCAGCTGCGCTTTTGCAAGCACTGCGTGGCGGCCGGGTTGGCGTGGCTGATGGCGCAGGGGACCACCATGGGTGCGGAGACGCCCGGCACCGCGCCCGGGAAAGACGTGCTGGCCCAGGTCGGCGCGTTTCTCGATGGGTTGGATGCGCGAGGGCTGCGCACGCTGCTGCTGGCGGAGGCGCGGATGGACGGAGACCTGTGCGAGCGCCTGCTCCTGCGAGAGGCGGCGCGGGATGCCGCGCGGGACGCGGATCCCCCCGCGGTGCTGGATCGCTTCGAGCGGCGCAGCGCGGCGGCATAACGGGGTGGGACGGGTGGATCGCGGAGGACGCGGAGCGGTTCCGCGTCCTCCGCGTTTGTGTGACGCGGGATGCGAGATGCGGACGGACGATGCGAGCCGGCTGCGCGATTGGATCGAGCGACGGGATGCGGGGCGGGGGAGGGGCGCGTTAGAATGTCGGCGTCCGTGTCCAATCCCATTGCCCATCGTGCGTTCCGTGCGGCCCACGCGCCGCGCGCTGCGCCGCCGCATCCCGATCCCGATCGGCCCGAAGGATTCCGTTTGAGCTCGCAATCCGTCCCGCTGGCCACCTCCGCCGAGCCGGCGCACGCACACGCGACCCCCGCCGCGGGGTCCGGCGCCCTGCTGGCGATGTTCACCGCCGCGGTGTTCCTCAGCGCGTTCCTGCTGTTCCTGGTGCAGCCCATGTTCGGCAAGATGGTGCTGCCGCTGCTGGGCGGATCGCCGGCGGTGTGGAACACCTGCATGCTCTTTTTCCAGGCCGCGCTGCTGGGCGGATACCTGTACGCGCACGTGTCGTCGCGGTGGACGGTGCGGCGGCAGGCCATCGTCCACCTGGCGCTGCTCGCGCTGGCGGCGCTGGCGCTGCCGGTGACCGTGCGCGGCGCGGTGCCCCCCGGCGGCGGCGCGCCCATCCCGTGGCTGCTGGCGCTGATGGCGATGACCGTCGGCGCGCCGTTCCTGATGCTGTCGGGCACGGGCGTGGTGCTGCAGCGCTGGTTCTCGCGCAGCGGGCATCCGCAGGCCGCCGAGCCGTACCAGCTCTACGCGGCCAGCAACCTGGGGAGCGCGCTGGCCCTGCTGGCGTATCCGTTCCTGATGGAGCCGCGGATGCGCCTCGCCGGCCAGAGCGGCACGTGGGCCATCGGCTACGGGCTCCTGGCCCTGCTCATCGCGGCGTGCGCATGGCGCGTGTGGCGTACGGCGGATGCGCTGGCCTCGATCCAATCTCCCGTATCGAGCGAATCCGCGGCGGCCGACGCATCCGTATCGAGCGCATCCGCCGCATCGATGGACGCTCCCGCATCGACTGCATCCACCGCGGCTGACGCATCCATCGCATCAGCAGAATCCACCGCATCGGCCGGATCGATCGCATCTCCGGGATCCACCGCATCGGCCGGATCGATCGCATCGCCGGGATCCACCGCATCGGCAGAATCCTCTGCATCGCTCGGATCCGCCGCGGCTGACGTATCGATTGCATCGGCAAATACCACCGCATCGACGGGATCGACCGCATCGGTGGAATCCCCTGCATCGGCAGGATCGATCGCGGCGGACACATCCATCGCATCTCCCGCAACCACCGCAACCGCCGAGGTGCGCGCGGAGGGGGCGCCGACGCTGCGCGAGCGGCTGATCTGGACGGGGCTGGCGTTCATCCCCAGCAGCCTGCTGCTCGCCGTGACGACGTACGTCACCACGGACCTGAGCCCCGCGCCGCTGCTGTGGGTGCTGCCGCTCGCCCTGTATCTGCTGAGCTTTACGCTGGTCTTTGCCCGCCGGCCGCTCCTGCCGCACGCGTGGATGGTGGCCGTGCAGCCGGCAGCCATCGGCGCGGCGGTGCTGCTGCTGGCCGGGGGGCACCTGAAGAGCGTCGCGTTCGCCGTGCCCCTGCACCTGCTGGGGCTGTTCGTCGTCTCCATGACGGCGCACGGCGAGCTGGCCCGGCGGCGGCCGCACCCGCGGCACCTGACGGAGTTCTACCTGTGGATCTCCGTGGGCGGCGTGCTGGGCGGCGTGTTCAACGCGCTGGTGGCGCCGGTGGTGTTCAACGACGTGTGGGAGTACCCCATCATCCTGGCGCTGGCGTGCCTGGCGCGGCCCTGGCCGGAGGAGCGGCTGGATTGGCGCAAGCACCTGTTCGCCCTGGTGCGGGCGGCGGCGTTCGCGTACGCGCTCATCTACCTGACCCGGCAGGACACGCTGGCGCCGTTGGTAGTCGTGATCGTGGGCTTCCTGCTCGTAAGCCTGCTGAGCGTGGGGCTCCGGCGCACGCCCGTGTGGCTGATGGCGTGCATCGGCACGGTGCTCGCCGTGCGCGTATACGCCACGCTCACGGAGCCGGGGGTGCTGCTGGCGGAGCGCACGTTCTTTGGCCGCTACAAGGTGATGCACTTCGAGCCGGCGGGCGGATTTCACGTCCTGCGCCACGGAAGCACCCTGCACGGCGCGCAGAGCCTGCAGCCGAACCGGCGCCGCGAGCCGCTCACGTACTACCTGCAGCACGGGCCGCTGGGGCAGATCTTCTTTGCGTCCATCCTGCGGCAGGGGGAGCGGCGCGTGGCCGTGGTGGGGCTCGGGACGGGGACGACGGCGGCGTACATCAGCGAGGGCGAGCAGTGGACGTTCTACGAGATCGATCCGGGAATCGAGCGCATCGCGCGTGACACGGCGTACTTCACGTACATGTCGGATGCACCCGTGCGGCCGCGCGTGGTGCTGGGGGACGCGCGCCTGCAGCTGGCGCGCGATTCGGCGCAGAAGTACGACCTGATCCTGCTGGACGCCTTCAGCAGCGACGCCATCCCCGTGCACCTGATCACGCGCGAGGCGCTGGACACCTACCTGTCGCGGCTGGCGCCGGGCGGGATCGTGGCGTTCCACGTGAGCAACCGGTACCTGGACCTGGAGCCGGTGGTCGCGGCCCTGGCGAAGGACCGCGGGCTGGCGGCGCGGGCGGGGCAGGGGCCGCGGGGGATGCGCGACACGTACGAGAGCAACTCCACGTGGATTGCCCTGGCCCGCCAGGAGGCGGACCTGGGCCCCCTGACGGCGGACGTCCAGTGGTGGGTGCCCCGCCTGCGCGACGACGTGGACGTCTGGACGGACGACTACTCCAGCCTGCTGACGGTGTTCGAGTGGGATTGATGGGATAGCCGCGGCTTCGGCGGGAGCGTCCCTCCCGCACACGTTCGGAGGATTGCGACCTCCCCTGGCATGGCTGGGGGAGGTCGTTTGCGTCCCCACCCCCCGGCCCCCTCCCCGGGCAAACTGCCGCCGGGAGAGGGGGAGAACGACGGTTGCGGGGCGGCGAGATCCGAGCGCGGTTGAGCCTCGGACAGAGCGAATGAATTCGCCGCAACAAACACACGAAGTCCGCCT
>DATING010000312.1:0-3062 GCA_035474555.1 Longimicrobium sp.
ATGGGCCCGTCCGCCAGACGTCCCAGAAGGGCGTCGTTGGGCCCGGTGACAAGGTGGTAACAGCTCTGAGGAAGACCCAAGACGAGATGCTCTTCCGACGGGAAACGGCCCGCAGGGCAGCCACGGTATTCATCGCCTCCGAAGTCATCCGTCTGCACGTATAACAGGTCGGTGACACCGCTTTTGACGAGATCGCGGAGCGTGAGTCCCGGCCGTGCCCACACCACATTGCGATAGCGCACGAACGGCGATTCGTCGCGCTCGTAGAGGAAGGCCGCGATCTTCTCGTGGCGCTCCCACGAAGTCACGTTCGAGGGGCCGAACGCCCGGCTAAGCATATCCCGGGCGGAGAGCGCTTCGTCGTTGATGATCCGCTTCGTGCTTGCGGCGACCCTTCGCCGGAAGTCGTTGTCGAAGGCCGGCGGATTCCGGTCGTTGACCTGTACGGCGAAGACGCTCCATCCCCGTTCGCGAAGGTCGCTGACGGCATTGGCCAGACGAGCGACGGCGCCCTGAGGTCCCTGGGCCGAATCGCGGGGATCGAGCGATCCGTCCGTGACCAGGAGAAGAACCTCGCCACACCTCTGCGCGCGATGTCTCTGGATGCGGAAATGTTCGAGCGCTTCCGCGAGGTCCGTCTTGGTGGCCTCGTCGCTCTGCATCCATCCCACCACCTCGGGAATCCGGTCGGCGGTCCGCCGGACGGTGATAGCGAAAGGAGCCTGTTCGAGCGTGCGCGGGTCTGTCGCCGTATAGGCAAGACGAAGGATCTCAATGCGGTCTTCCGGCCTGAGCGAGCGATCAAGCGCCCGGAGCCATGCATCAAGCTTTTCCCAGACGCCTGGGACGCTATCCCGAACGGTCGTCGTATTGTCGAAGAGAACGTGGACGGTCAGGCTTTCACCGAATCGGCAGACCTCCGGTTGTTCCTGCCCAACAGGGGAGCGCATAGCCTGCCCCCCGATGGAGGGGGCAAGGCCAAGGATGAGGAGAATGGCGCCGCCGGACAGGATGAGTTTGCTCATAAATCATACCTGTACCTGATAACCTGAGATTCGTAGACGCATCCCTGTTGCGCCGACGATTGTTCAGGATTCTCATGTATACAAACACCCCCTGCGTTTACCAGTGGGGGGTATTCCGAACATTATGACAAAACAGACGGGTAGGCACTGACGCACCGATGCCGCAAGAAACACAGCCTGATACCCAATATGGAAGCAGGCGCCAACTGGCGCAATAGGTGAGCACATGTTCCGACGGAGCTTGCGAAGGACCCGAGGCGCCGTGGTAGAGGCGCTCGAGAAACATGCGGCGGTGAACATGGTGGCAAGAAACAAAGCGCTTGCATTCTCTTCATTCCGACACGCGTTCCCGCGCTGCGGGGTAGATCCCCTTTGTCACCCATCCCGCGACATCCACCTCGTGCGCAGGGCGTGGCGGGTATTATTATGAGGGCAATCCGCACGCCCACGCGGACCTGCGCGACCCCGATCTCCCGCTCCCACCGCCGGCCGGCGCGCCCCGGTCGAACATCAGCAGAAGAGCCCACCATGCCCCCCTCGTTCCGCCCCATCCACACCCGGCGCGCGACGCGCATCCTGCTCGCGGCGGCGGCGCTGCTCGCCGCGCCCGCCGCACTCCGCGCGCAGGACGATGCCCACGGCGCGCACAGTCACGCGCCCGTGCTGGGCTCCGTCACGTTCGCCAACTCGGGCGCGGCGGCGGCGCAGGAGCCGTTCCTGCGCGGCATCGCGCTCACGCACAGCTTCGAGTACAACGAGGCCGTGCGAGCATTCCGCGAGGCGATGGCGGCGGACTCCTTGTTCGCGCTGCCGTACTGGGCCGAGGCGCTGACCTACAGCCACGTCGTCTGGGGCGAGGAGAACCTGGAGGGCGGCCGCGCCGCGCTCGCCCGCCTGGCCCCCACGCCCGAGGCGCGCATCGCGAAGGCCCGCACGCCGGGCGAGCGCGCGTTCGCGGGGGCCGTGGAGGCGCTGTTCGCGGAGGGCGACCAGGTGACGCGCGTGCGGGGCTTCGCGGACAGCATGCGCGCGTGGTCCACGCGCATGCCGGACGACCCGGAGGCGCACGCGTTCACGGCGCTGGCCACCATGGTCCAGAGCTTCGTCACGCGCGACGAGGCCCTTGCCGCGGAGATCAGCGCGGAGGCCGCGATGCACGCGCAGCGGGTGCTGGACGAGAATCCGCGGCATCCCGGCGCGGCGCACTACATGATCCACGCGAACGACTCGCCGGCCATGGCGCAGCAGGGGCTGGCCGCGGCGCGCGCCTACGCCGCCATCGCGCCGGACGCGCAGCACGCGCTGCACATGCCCTCGCACATCTTTCTGCCGCTGGGGATGTGGGACGACATGCTCGCCTCCAACCAGCGGTCGTGGGCGGTCGCGCGGCAGGAGGCGATCGCCGCTGGGGCCCCGGGTTGGTACACCGACTTCCACAGCCTGAACTGGATGCAGTACGCCTACCTGCAGCAGGGCCGCTGGGCAGAGGCGCGAGCGCTGGTGGACACGGCCCGCGCCCTGACGGCCGAGCCGATCCGCAACCCCGCCAGCCGCCACGTGGACGCCTCGTACGCGCTGGAGCAGCTGGCCTTTCGCTACGCGACCGAGACGGGGCGCTGGGACGTGTGGCCGGCGGACTCCGTCGGGATGCGCTGGAACGATCCCGCCCTGTCGCAGCGGGCGCGCGGGATGTCGTCCGCCTCGGCGTACCAGCGCGCGGTGGCGGCGATGCGGATGCGCGGCGACACGATGCCCGCGGTGGCGACGGCGCGGGCGTTCCGGGAGGCGGCGGCCGCCGCGAGCCCGCCGAACGCGTCGCTGGAGCGGTTCGCGGCCCAACTGGAGGCGCTGGTGATGCAGGCGCGCGGCGATGAAGCGGGGTACGTGGCCGCGCTGCAGGCGCAGCTCCCCGCGAACCGCGTCCCCCGGCGCCGGTCCATGACGCCGCAGACCACGCTGGTGATCAGCGAGGAGCTGGGCGCGGCGCTGCTCCAGGCCGGGCGCGCGGCGGAGGCCGTGGCCGCGTACGAGCAGGCG
>DATING010000313.1:0-5229 GCA_035474555.1 Longimicrobium sp.
CGAACGGGGCCGGCTCTTTCGTTCGGGCTGAATTCAGAAACGACTGCGACTGCGACTGCGGAAGGGCGCTTGGGCGTGTCCCCCGCAAGCGGGGGCCGGGCTGCGCGCGCCGTAGGCAACGATACAACTGTTGCCAACGGCGCCGAGCCCACGACGGGTCGACAACGGTACTGCTGTTGTCGCCCCGTCGCGTTCTCGGCCCTGCGGGCGCGCATCCCTCACGCGACGCCCCTCCCCCGGCCCCTCCCCGCGCAAACTGCCGCGCGGAGAGGGGAGAACCGCATCCGGACCGCCGGGTCCGCGCGGGGGCCCTCACCCCCCGCCCCCTCTCCCGTACACGACCTGTCAGCACCCTCGATTGCCTGCCCCGTACGGGAGAGGGGGAGAAGTTCGTGCGCGGACCGCTGGTCTCCCCCTCTCCGCGAGGAACGAGCGGGGAGGGGGCCGGGGGGAGGGGCACTCCGCCTCCGCACGTACCCCGCCTTCTGCGCGCCAAGCTCCGCCCCACGCCAACCCCTCCCCCGAAGTTGGGGGAGGGGTCGACGGCCGTCGCGAGGAACGAGCGAAAAGGCCGGCGGGGGAGAGGGCCCCCGTCGCGCAGCGACGGTGCCTTCCTTCCGCCCGCCTTCCGCGCCTCCCGCCCCCCCTTCCCACCCGCCTTCCCCCCGCCTCCGGCCCCGCCATCCAGCGGCCGCACGCCGGATTTCCGTCCCCCCCGGCCCGTAAGGGTGCCGGGGGCGTTCGCGTGTCCCTATCTCCAGACGTTTGCAGCACCTGGGCGGCGCGGATGTTCCGCGGAAAGGCCCGCCGTGGGTGCCGTTCGCGGCGGCGGCGCCGGGTGCGGGCGGAGTGGCAAGACTTTTGACACACCCAGGCGCGTCGAAGGGCCGTACACACAACCGGGAGAACCCCTTGCTCATCACTGCGCGACGCACGGCCCTGCTGGCCGTGCTCTTCATGGCCGCATGCGCCCCGGTGGCGGAGCCCATCGTGGCCCCGCTGCCGCAGGGAGCGGCGCTGGACACGGCGGGCCGGCCCTACCTTCGCACGGCGGAGCCCTCGCAGGAGTACGCGGCCGCGCTCGCCGCCGGCACCCGCAGCTCCACGGGCGCCCCCGGGCCGCGCTACTGGCAGCAGCGCGTGCGCTACGACATCCAGGCGGAGCTGGACCCGCAGGAGCGCCGCGTCACGGCCTCGGAGCGCATCGTCTACCGCAACAACTCGCCGCGCGAGCTGCCGCAGGTCGTGTTCAACCTGTACCAGAACCTCTTCGCCGAGAACCTGCGGGGGCGCAACAACCCGCTGAACACGGGCGGGCTGAACATCACCCGGTTCACCTTCAACGGCGATTCGCTGGGCTTTTTGACCCAGAGCCAGTTCGAGGCCAACCAGCGCGAGGGCCGGCAGTCCGTGGGCATCGTCGTCTCGAGCACCCTGGGCCGCGTGCTGCTGCCGCGCCCCATCGCGCCCGGCGACAGCGCCGTGTTCGAGGTGGCGTGGAACTTTCGCGTGCCGCCCGACGGTGCTCCGCGCACGGGGTGGGAGGACGCGCTGGGCGGGCGGGTGTTCCAGGTGGCGCAGTGGTATCCGCAGATCGCCACCTTCGATGACGTGGTGGGCTACGACGTGACGGGCTACACGGGGCAGGGCGAGTTCTACCTGGAGTACGGCGACTTCGACGTGGCCCTCACGCTCCCCGCCGGCTGGACGGTGGGCGCCACGGGCGAGCTGCAGAACCCCGACATCCTGCGTCCCGAGATCCGGCAGCGCCTGCAGGCCGCCATGACGGCGGACAGCACCGTGCACGTGCTGACGTCGACGGCGGGCACCGGCGCCACGGGTCCGGGGGAGAACGGCCGCGTGACCTGGCGCTACAGCGCCCGCGACGTGCGCGACTTCGCCTGGGCCACCAGCAACCGCTACCTGTGGGACGCGCGCGTGGCCGACGTGCCCAACGCGAACGGCAACGGCACGCGCCGGGTGATGGTGCATTCGCTGTACCGTGCGAACGCGCCGCACTGGACGGAATCGGCGCTGTTCGGGGACCACTCCACGGAGTTCTTCAGCCGCACGCAGGTGCCGTACGCGTATCCGCAGATCACCATCTCCGAGGGGCCCATCTACGGGATGGAATATCCGATGCTGGTGTTCATCGGGCGTCCCGACACGCGGCGCGAGCTGTACCAGGTGATCTCGCACGAAGTAGGGCACGAGTGGCACCCCATGATGGTGGGGCAGGACGAGGCCGCGTTCGCGTGGATGGACGAGGGGTTCACCACCTTCAACGAGGCGCACGCCACGGCCGACTTTCTCCCGGATTTCGATCCGTGGGAGGAGCCGCGCGAGAACTACCTCTCCATCGCGGGCAACAAGGGCGAGGCGCCCCTGATGCGCAACATCGAGCTGGTGTTCGGCCCGGCGAACGTGGTCTCGGCCTACTTCAAGCCGGGGACGCTGCTGCGCTCCCTGCAGCGCACGCTGGGCGACTCCGTCTTTTACCAGGGGCTGCGGACGTACGAGCGGGAGTGGATGTTCAAGCATCCGCAGCCGTGGGACTTCTTCAACACCATGGAGCGGGTGGCGGGGCGCGACCTGGACTGGTTCTGGTTCCCCTGGTTTTACCGCACCGTGCAGCTGGACCACGAGCTGGCCACCGTGACGCCCGCCGAGGGGAGCGTGCAGGTGACCGTGCGCGACCTGGGGCAGGCGCCCATGCCCGCGGAGATCGTGGTTACCACGGCGGATGGCCGCACGACCATGCAGACCATCCCCATCGAGCGGTGGCTGAGCCCGTCCACGCGCTCCGTGACCGTGAGCATCCCCGTGACGGGCGCCGTCACGCGGGTGGAGATCGACCCGGGGGAGTACTTCCCGGATTCCAACCGCCGCAACAACGTGTGGACGGCGCGGAACTGACGTGGGAAGTGCGGAAGTGCGTTAGTGCGTGAGTGAAAAGGGCCCGGCGGGATGCCGGGCCCTTTCTCGTGGGGGCCGAGACCGAGACGGGGGGACGGTCCGCGATCGTGGAGTTCGAGGATCAGGGCCGCCCCTGAGCCTGATGTCAGGCGGTGCGTGCAGACGCGAGGTTCGTGGAGACGGAGCGGCGATCCGGCCTGAGCGGGTAAACCCGCCGCTGGGAAAGCGATAAGCCCTGTCTCGCGCGACGCGCTTGCGAACAGGGCTTCAACTGCTTTTAGAAGCCAGCCACTAACTCCGGCACCCTGCCCGTGCCGGACCTGTCGGCGAAGGCCGACATCACGTTTTCGGTGCCGCGATTTCAATCGCCGGGCAGGCTCCGCCGGGACAACCACTTCGCTCCCTCCGCCGAACCCGCCTTCCACTCCCGCACTCCCGCACTCCCGCTCCAGAGCCTGATCCTTGCGCGCCGGGCAGGGTCATGCGCAACTTCGTCAGTCCGGAAGGTTGATCCGTAAATCGAGACAGAGCGGGAACATGGCGATGGAACGAATCCGCCGGTTGACGGCGGCCTCGCTCGCGGTGCTGCTGGCCGCGTGCGGCGGTGGCGACGGCGCGGGCGAAACGGGTGGCGCGGGGGGCGACAGCGCCGCCGTGGCCAAGGGCGACAGCGCGGGCGGCGCGCCCAAGCAGGCGGCCGCCGTCCCCTCGCCGCGCGAAAAGGCCCCGCCCATCATCCGCGGGCTGTACGTCAACGCGTACAAGGCCGGCAGCGGCACGCACCGCAAGCGCCTCATCGAGATCGCCGACCAGACGGAGATCAACGCATTCGTCGTGGACGTAAAGGATGAGCGGGGGCTGCACTACGTGAGCCAGCTCACCCTGCAGAACGAGATGACGGAGGACAGCGAGATCACCATCCGCAACCCCAAGGCGTTCACCGACACGCTGCGGGCGCACGGCATCTGGTCCATCGCCCGCATCGTCGTCTTCAAGGATCCCATCCTCTCCAAGGCGATGCCCGACTGGTCCGTCAAGAACCCCAGCGGCGGGCTGTGGGTGGACAAGGCGGGGAACACCTGGGTGAGCCCGTGGGACGAGCGCGTGTGGGACTACAACCTCGACATCGCCGAGGAGGTGGCGCGCCTGGGCTTCGACGAGATCCAGTTCGACTACGTGCGCTTTGCCGAGCCGTACCGCTCGCTCCCCACACAGGTGCACCCGCGCGCCAAGGGCGACCGCACGGACGCCATCGCGGCGTTCCTGCTGGAGTCCCGGCGCCGGCTGCACCCGCTGGGCGTAACGGTGACGGCGGACGTGTTCGGCCTGTCGCCCAACGAGGGCGGCGACGTGAACATCGGGCAGCAGTGGGAGACCATCAGCGCCATCGCCGACCACATCCTGCCCATGATGTACCCGTCGCACTACTTTCCCACGCACCTTCCCGGCGTGCAGCGGCCGGACCTGATGCCGTACGAGGTGCTGTTCAAGTCCGGGGGGATGGCGCGGTGGCGCAGCGACCAGCTGCAGGCGGCCGGGGTGCGCCCCGCGCGCATCATGCCGTGGCTGCAGGCGTTCAGCGCGCCGTGGCTGGGCCGCAACCACCAGAAGTACGGCCCGCAGCAGATCCGCGACCAGAAGCGCGGCGTGTACGACGCGGGGATGGACGACTGGGTCCTGTGGCACCCGGGGAGCAACTACGAGCACATCGTGGCGGGGCTGGAGACGGGCGAGGCGCGGTCGCAGAAAAAGCCGTCGTACACGCCCCCCGCGGACGTGATGTCGTGGCTGCAGCGCTTCGAGCGCGAGGGGGTGCGCGCCGCGCGCGACAAGGCCGCGGCGCAGGCCCGCGGCGACGTGACGGACCCCGCCGCCGCCCAGGCCGCCAAGACGGGCCGCCCGGAGCCGGGCGCGGACTCGTCGCGCGTTCAGCCGGGCCGCAACGCCCCGGCGGAGGCCGCGCCCGCCGCGGCGCCCACCCCCGCGGCCGGCGGCCAGACCAACCCCAGCAACCCGGCCCAGAACCGAACTCCCTGATCCGGCTGGCTGGATGACGTACCGAGCCCCCGCGACCTTCCACGGCCGCGGGGGCTCTGCTTTTCGGCAGGTTCTCCCAGGATGCCGCGGGGATGGGGACCGTGGAGACGGCCGGCCGCTCGCGGGTGGATCCATAGAGCGTGCGGAGGCCGAGAACCCGGTCGTGGCAGGCCTCTCGCCGGGAGTAGGGATTTCGCGATCGGGTGTGGGTGAGGGAGTGGCTCGCCCCCGGCCGGAGCGAATGAATTCGCCGCTGGAAATTCGCGAAGTCCGCCT
>DATING010000314.1:0-3223 GCA_035474555.1 Longimicrobium sp.
ACAAAATATTCGGCCGATACTCGATTCGGGCTTCTGCCGATCAATATGAGTATGCAGACGAAAGTTGCATCTACCTGCCAAGACTCTTGATCCACCATGAATTGATCCCGAAGGTATTCAAGCGCCCACTCATCTGGAACAGACAGTGCTGCTCGCAATTCGGTGATAGATTTCAGATCAAGGTGGCCAGCAAGCCCGGCTAGTACGGACAGGTTATCAGGATCCTCGTTGGACAAGGAATCAAATCCGACCTCCTCAGCAACAGCAAACAACCAGCGAACCACATCAGAAGTCCGGACAAACTCCTCCACCGTGAGGAGATTTACATCTAGATCGGTCTCGCCCGTAGCGAGCTTCTCTTCGATGACTTGGGTCAGATCTACAGTATCATTTCGAATGGCAAGAAACTGCTCATCCGCAAGTTCCAAAAGTGCCGAGAGCCGGTTGAGCCGCCGACGAAGCGTGGGAGGGACATCTGCCTCTCGTTTGTATTGGAGCTTATGTGAAATCGCTGCCCATGCGTGCTGAAGAACCGTGCGGACTTGAATCTCTGCTTGTAAATTAGCCACGTTCTGCCACTCACGGAGGCGCGTTCGATCAACGTTTAGTTTCGCCACGTAGTGTACAGAGCGGTACCCAAATTCCTCCGGCTTGAGTGCCGCACGCTTGTCGGAAGAGTTGGACCAATCTATGTCAAACTCCGATTCGAGCAACTGACTGATCAAAGCCACGTCTTCATCGTAGTAAGCGATAATCCGGATCCCAGATAGGTCGGTAATCTGAGTAAGAGGGTCGGTATACTCTTTTGATGCGCGGGTAATTTTCTCCGTAAAGCTCTGAACATCCTTTGTGCGGCTCTCGATCAAATGAAAATCTACCTGTTGTGCACGAAGCAGAGCTCTGATCAGCTTAACGAGTTCGAGTGTGAACTCTTCATGACGAGGACGAAGGGATGCGTAACGCCCCACCCAATGGGCGGTATTGGCACGAGGTGCAACCGATGGCGCCGCAAGATCATCAGGCATGGGTACTCCTAAAATCGCGAGCGATCAATGGATGACACGCTACCGACGCAGGAACCTGCTCCTCCTGCTTTTCGATTTGGGCAGTAGCTATAGTATACCAGCAGAGTTATCGCAATAGGTTCAGTTCATGGCCCGTCAAGACGGCGAGGAGATCCAAGCGCAGCAGAACCCAATATCCATTTGCTCAAGCCGATATACAGGATCTGGAAGCGCGCGGGACTGGCTGGTAATCGACCCGGACGGCGAGCTGGTGTGCATCACCGTCTACAAGCGGGGCGCGGAAGAGGTGGTGCGGCGATTGGCGGCGTAAACGACCACGGACCAACAGGGCAGCCGCGAGACCACCCGCGGCTGCCCTGCTCGTCAGAAGGGGTGCGCGCGGAGCATTCATTCTCGATGATTGCCGCTGCGCCAGGTCGCAACTACGGCTTCCCGCGGCATTCCAGTACCGCCTGCGCATCGACAGCATCCTCCACGTGGCGCCCCGGCGCCGAGGCCGGGACGGGCCCTGCGAATTCTACAGGAAATGAGCAGCCGCCCCGCCCGTGCGCATCCCTTTCGTGAGCACGGCGACGGGCACGGCGGGCCGCGAGGGGGCAACGGTAGCGCACGGGTGAACCGATCGGGGCTGACGGGCATCGGCCCTCCACGGGGAATCCTTCATCTCCTCAATCTTCTCCCCCGGGAAACCATGGAGCGACGTGCGGACCGCTGGGTGCTGGGCCTTGCCGCGCTGGTGCTCGCCCTGACGGCCCTCGTGGTCTGGGGCTTCGTGCGCGTTCCCGGCGAGCCGTGGCGCACGTTCCCGGAGACGGCGATGCGGGCGGACACCGGCGTGGAGCTGCGCGTGATGCTGCGTCGCGACACCCTCTCCTCCCGTGACCGCACGCCGGTGGAGGTGCTCTACTTCATCGTGAACGGCCCTTCCCAGGTCCGCTTCGACAACGACCCGGAGCGCTTCTCCTTCCGCGTGGAGACCCCGGACGGCCGGCTGGTGCAGCCCGCCTCCTGGACCCACCGGCCCACCGGCATGTCCGCGTACGCGGTGACGCTCCCCGCGGGGGCCGTGTTCGGGCAGATGGAGAACCTGCGCTGCGTCCGGTACTCCGCGTACGGCCGCAGCGAGGGGACGCGCTGGCAGGACTGCCTGGTGATGTGGGATTTCGCCACGCCCGGCACCTACCGCGTGATCGTGGCCTACCGGGGCCGGGACAGGCAGAGAAACCTCGACAGCCTGCTGGCGGATACGACATCCATCATCGACCTGGACGAGAAGCCCCTCGCCCCGGGCTGGCGCCTGGCGGACACGGCCACGCTCGTCGTCCGGTAGCGGACACGGACCCTCCCGGGCGGTCACCGGCCGGACGAAGGATCGGCAGCCGCGGCATCCATTGCCGCGGCTGCGTCGTATTCCAGCGGTGCGGGGAGGCGGGGTGTCCTTCCCGGGAGAGCCATCAGTTTAGAAAAACCTGACGGGCGCATGATGCTTGCAGGCCAAACGCGACGGCTACGGCCACAACCCTGTACGAAAGCTGGATATGGATCACGACGTCGTCGCGCGAAACAACGTCCGCGTGTTTGGCCGGGGCACGCAGCCCATGCTGTTCGCGCACGGCTTCGGCTGCGACCAGAACATGTGGCGGCTCCTGACGCCCGCGTTCGAGGAGGACTATCGCATCGTCCTCTTCGACTACGTGGGCTCCGGCCACAGCGACCTGCGCGCGTACGATCCCAAGCGCTACGGCACCCTGGATGGATATGCCCAGGACGTGCTGGACATCGTCCATGCCCTGGACCTGCGCGACATCGTCCTCGTAGCGCACTCCGTGAGCAGCATGGTGGCCGTGCTGGCGGCCAACCAGGCGCCGGAGCGGTTCGACCGGCTGGTGCTCATCGGCCCGTCGCCGCGCTACATCAACGACGACCCGTACGTGGGCGGCTTCGAGCAGGCCGACATCGACGGGCTGCTGGAGATGATGGACCGCAACTTCATCGGCTGGGCCAACTTCCTGGGGCCCGCCATCATGAAGAACGCGGATCGGCCGGAGCTGGGCGAAGAGCTCACCACCAGCTTCTGCTCCACCGATCCCGTGGTGGCGCGCCGCTTTGCCCAGGCCACCTTTCTTTCCGACAACCGCGCGGACCTGCCGGGCGTGCGGGTGCCGTCCCTCATCCTGCAGTGCTCCGAAGACATGGTG
>DATING010000315.1:0-9812 GCA_035474555.1 Longimicrobium sp.
GGGCGCATCAAGGGCCTCAAGCTGTATCCCGGCTACCAGCCCTTTCACCTGTCCGACCGCGCGGTTCACCCCGTGTACGAGCTGGCGGGCGAGTTCGACGTGCCGGTGATGGTGCACACGGGCGACACCTTCAACCCCAAGGCCAAGGTCCGCTACACGCACCCGATGGAGGTGGACGACGTGGCCGTGGACTTTCGCGAGACCACCATCGTCATGTGCCACCTGGGCAACCCGTGGTTCGAGGACGCCATGGAGGTCATCTACAAGAACGAGAACGTGATGGGCGACTTTTGCGGCCTCACGCTGGGCGCGTTCGAGCCGCGCTACGAGCGGCTGGCCCTGCGCAAGGTGAACGACGTCATCGCCTACGTGAACGATCCGGGGAAGCTGATGTTCGGCACGGACTGGCCCATCAGCGACATCGCCAGCTACCTGCAGTTCACCGACAAGCTGGAGCTGACGGACGCGGAGCGCGAAGGCATCCTGTGGCGCAACGCGGCGCGGACGTTCGGAATTCCGGTGGACGAACGGAACGGGGCGGATGCCGGACCAAGCTGACCTGCCGGACGAGAACGGGCTGCGGGTGGTGGCGATCGAGGACGAGCGCCACCCCCTGGCCCGCGAAACGCTGGAGCTGATCTCGGAGTCCATCGGCGACGTGCAGCCCGTGGACGACCTGCTGTCGGAGATCGAGGAGTGCCGGCGGGGGATGGCGACGGGCGGCGACTACCACCTGGTGGCGATGGTGGACGCGGACGGGCGCCCGGCGGCAGCCGCGGCGGGGATCTGGCTGGAGGCGGTGAACGCGGGGTTCATCACCTACCTGGCCGTGCGCGAGGACGTGCGGGGGATGCTGCTGGGGCGCGGCCTGCGCGCGCACCTGGTTGAAGCCATCCGCCAGGAGGCGCAGCGCAAGATCGGGCAGGACCCGGCGTGGACGGTGGGCGAGGTGCGCCGCGGGAGCCCCTGGCTGCAGACGCTGGTGGGCGCCGGCGCCGTCATCCCCTTCGCGTTCCCGTACTTCCATCCCTGGATGCCGCGCCGCTCCGAGGGCAAGTACGTGCTGTACCGCGAGCCCATGGGCGATGCGCGCCGCGAGCTTTCCGCGGACGAGGTGGTGCGCCTGGTGTACGCCATCTGGCGCCGCGCGTACCGCATCCGCTTTCCCCTGCAGAGCGACACGTTCTGCTACATGGTGCAGTACCTGGAGGAGCACGGCGTCATCGGCACGCACGCGGACTTCGTGGACGCGCCCGCCCCGCCATGAGGGACGGTCACCCCTGGGGCCGGCACTCCGTGGACGCGGTGACCGTCCGCGGCGCGAACTCGGTGCCGACCTGCTTGTAGCGGAACTCCGCCTGCACGGTGAACGGCTCCCGCTGCACCAGCTGCCACACCGTCCCCTGGTCGAACCCGGGGGTGAGCGGGGCGTTAGCCAGCAGCAGGGTCAGGTACTCGGGCGTAAAGGCGATGGAGTCGATGGCGGTGGCGCGGTCCGCGCCCGTGTAGAAGCGGAACACGCCACCCTGCCACCGCGCCCGCGTCCCCGTGTCGCCCGTGGAGACGGCGCGGAACCGGGCCCTGCACACCACCTCCGTGCTTCCGTCCGTGCGGGTGTTCACGCGCACGGAATCCGTCGCGGCGGTCAGGCTCACTTCCAGCGACGGCGCGGGGGCGGTGGTGCCGTCGTCGCACGCGGCGGCCGCGCCGGCGAGCAGGAGGACGAGGGTCGCGAGGCTGCGAAGGCTCATGGATCGGGATCGGTCGCGGGCGGAGAGGGATGCCTTCTCCGAACATCGTGCGGCGGGCGGGCGGCCGTCAAGCACGCCCCGCATCCGCCAGCACCCGCGCGAGGTCGTGGCGCATGCGTGCCGTGTGCGAGCCTTCCCAGTAGATGCGATCGCAGGAAGGGCAGCGCTGAAACTCCGTCCGCTCCGCCGATACCGCGGGCCGCACGCGGTCCCGCACCTCCTCCGCGCCGACCGGCTCCAGCGCGTGGTTGCAGCGGGTGCAGAGGGAAAAGATGCGCGTGTCGTCCAGCGGAACCGCGGCGGCCACCTCGTGCAGCTGGTCCAGCGGCGCGTCCGCGCGGACGAAGCGCAGGTTGTCCAGCCGCCACTCCTCCGTCAGCGGCACGTCGCGGGTCAGGATGACGCGGCGCTCCTCCAGGCCGCGGCGCACCAGCTCGGCATCCGCCATGTGCGCGTCCCACCAGGTGTCGTAGCCCAGCGCGCGCAGCCAGCGGGCCAGGCCGCCCAGCATGGCGTCCGCCGCGAACCGCGGCCGTCCCTCGCGCCCGATCCCCGTTGCGCGCGCCACGCCCACCCGCGATCCGCAGGTGCAGCGCACCGAGCGCCCGCTCGCCAATCGGGCGCGGTCGTACGGGCGGGCGCAGCCGGGGCAGGGGATGATGTCCGTCATCGGCCACACGGTTCGCGGGAGGCGTGCGGGATCGCGGAATCGGCCGGCAAGATCCGGTCACCGGACGCGACACGGGCGCGGAGCACCGGGTGTGCTCCGCGCCCGCCATTCGTTCGCTGCGAACCCGGCCGCGAGGCTACTGGGCCCGCAGCATGGACACGAGTTGCATCGCACGGGCCAGGTGATCCGCGACGGCGGGGCGCACGCGCTCCTGCAGCATGGCCCGCATCTGGGGATCGCGGGCGTTGGGGATGAGGGTGGTGTCCAGCGCGTGCAGCGTGAGCTCGTGCGCGCCCACCTGGTGCGTCATGTACGCGAGGTCGAACTGCGCGCCACTCATGGACTGCAGCATCTGCAGCGTGGGCGGAAGGTGGCGCTTCAGGGTGCCGCTGTACGCGTTGTCCAGGGGCGCCATCCCCTTGGCCTGCAGCATGGCCATCATCTCCTGCTCGAACCGGCCGTGCTCGGCCACCATCATCTGCGCGAACTCGCGGACCTGCGGGTTCTGCGCGCGCTGCAGGGCGACCTGGCTGGTCTGGATCTCGTCCTGGTTGGACGCGGAGCCCGAGGCGGCCACGTTGGCATCCGAAAACGCGTCCACGCTGCCGCCCATGGCACCGCCCGCCATCCCCGCGGAGCAGGCGGTGAGCGAGAGCACGGCGGCGCACAGGCCGAGGGACAAAGTGCGGGTACGGAACGTCATACATCCTCCAGACAGGTTACGATGTGCCCGGCCGGATCCATCATCCCGGCCGGAAAAGCGGGCCGGGGATTTTGCAAAGTTTGGACACGTCTCCGTAACACCGTCCGCGCGCCTTTTGTTTTTGATGTGACCAAATGCAGAACGGCTCCGCGCGAGCTTCCGCGCGGAGCCGTCGATGCCTCGAAGACGGGCAATCAGCCACTCAGTACGCCACGCCGAAACGCGCGCCCACGTGTCGCGGGTTCTCCAGCTCGTCCAGCAGCGCGACCGCGTAGTCCTCGTACGAGATGATGCTGTTGCCGCTTTCGTCCGCCAGCACCTGGTCACTCGTGGTGCGGTACCGCCCCGTGCGCTCGCCGGGCTGGATGACGATGGCGGGGCTGATGAACGTCCAGTCCAGCCCCTGCGCATCGGCCCGGTAGACGTTCAGCGCGTCGCGGCCGTCCAGGGACTCGGGCTTGTACGCCTCGGGAAAGTCCGGCGTATCCACCAGCGCCACCCCCGGCGCCACTTCCAGGCTCCCCGCCCCGCCCACGACCACGAGCCGCCGCCCGCCCGCCTCGCGTAGCCCGGCGATGAGCGCGCGGGCCGTATCCACCATGGTCGGCGCCTGGCCGGTGGTGCCCGGCCGCGGTGAGACGGAGCTCACCACCGCGTCCGCGCCCCGCACGACCGTCGCCACGCTCGCGGCGTCCGTCGCGTCGCCCTGCACGAGCGTTACGCGCGGGTCCGGCGACTGCGCGCGCGAAGGATCGCGCACCACGCCGACGACCTCGTGCCCGCGGCGGAGCGCCTCCGCCACGATGCGCTGGCCCACGTGCCCCGTGGCGCCAAAGAGTACGATCTTCATCTGCTTCATCTTCCCTGGTATCCGAACGGGCGCGGACATCGGGTCCGCACTCAGAGCTGTGATTCGTGCGAGTCCAGCCGGAACAGAGCGAATGAATTCGCCGCAACAAATACACGAAGTCCGCCTGCGCGGACTGCCGGCTCGCGGTGGAATCCGGCTGTCGGCGCGTCCTCCGCACCGAGCCGTTGCGCGGTTGAAGCCTCACGCTGTTTGTGAGGCTTTCCGCAGTCGTTGCGGCGGCTTTAGCCGCTCAGGACGGAGCTCGGCTTTCACCTGCCTGGCCACCAGCCGTCACCCCAGCGGCATCAGCCCCGCGCCGATCTCCTCGCGCCGCGGCTCCAGCCAGGCCGGCAGCTGGAGCGCGGTGCCCAGCCGGTCCGCGGGCTCGTCCACCGCGAAGCCGGGGCCGTCCGTCGCGATCTCCAGCAGCTGCCCGTCCGGCGCGCGGAAGTAGATGCTGCGGAAGTACGTCCGCTCCATCACCTCCGAAACGTCCACGTCCATGGACCGCAGGTGGTCCAGCCACGCGCCCAGCTCCCCCTCGTCCCGGGCGCGGAAAGCCACGTGGTGCGTCTGACCCACACCGCCACGCGCGCGGATTCCGTTGGGCGGATACCCGAACAGCGTCCACGAGCTGTGCGGCGCGATCGCCTTTCCATCGTACGCGGCCCAGAAGTAGTGCAGCATGTCGGGCGCGTCGCGGTTGGTGGTCTTCTTTACCATCCGCAGCCCCAGCGCCGCCTCGTAGAACTCGCCCGCCTGCCCCAGGTCTTGGGTGATGCCGCTGATGTGGTGGATGCCGTGCAGCGCAATGTCGGGCGTGATCTGCGGAACCGGCTCCGGCCACGTCAGCGCCTCGATGGCCGCCTCGTCGCGGTGGCCCCGGACGATGCGCTGCGGCGGCAGCAGCAGCTCGCGGCCCAGCGCGTCCGCCGGCTCGTCGATGTCGTAGCCCGGCCCCGCCGTGGCGATCTCAAGGATCTGCCCGTCCGGATCGCGAAAGTACAGGCTGGTGAAGTAGCCGCGGTCGTACGGGCCGCTGGTGTGCGCGCCCGCGTCCGTCAGCCGCCGCTTCCACTTGAGCAGCGCCTCGTCGCTCTCCACCCCCAGCGCCAGGTGGTGCACCCCGCCGATCCCCGGCTTGCCGTGCGGCGAATCGCCCCACTCGAAGAAGGTCAGGAGGGTGCCCGGCCGCCCGCCCTCGTCGCCAAAGTACAGGTGGTACGCGCCGGGATCGTCAAAGTTGACGGTCTGCTTCACCAGCCCGAGGCCCAGCACGTCGCGGTAGAACGCCAGCGTGCGCCGCGCGTCGCCCGACACCATGGTGATGTGGTGAAATCCCTGCGTGATGCGCTCCATCCTGCCCTCCTCTCGATCCATTTTGGGCGAGCGCCCCGTTCCGCGTCCGTGCGGAAGGGGCGCTCGCAATCCGTCTGCCCGGCGTGGGTCAGGCCGCCTTCACGGCCTCGACCTCGAGCGTGATCTTGATGTCCGTGCCGATGACCACGCCGCCCGTCTCGAGCGCCTGGTTGTAGGTCAGGCCGAAGTCGCGCCGGTCGATCTTGGTCGTCGCGCTGAACCCCGCGCGCTGCCCGCCCCACGGGTCGCCGCCGCGGCCCTCGTCGCTCGTGTGCAGTACCACTTCGCGCGTCACGTCGCGGATGGTGAGGTTGCCGTACACGTCAAAGTGGTCGCCGTCGCGCTCCACGCGCGTGCTCTGGAACTTGATCGTGGGATACGTCTCCACGTCGAAGAAGTCCGGCGAGCGCAGGTGGGCATCGCGCTGCTCCGTGCGCGTGTTCACGCTGGTAACGTCGATCTCGGCCGTCACGGTGGACGCCAGCGGGTTCTGCTCGTCGAGCACGATGGTGCCCGTCACGCCGCCAAAGTGGCCGCGCACGGTGCTGATCATCAGGTGCTTGACGGAGAACTCCACGGTGGTGTGCGCCGGGTCGATGGTCCAGGTGGTCGTGCCCGTGGCGGTGGTCTCGGCGATGCTCATGGTCGGTCTCCGTGGTCGATTCGGTTCGTTGGGCCCTCGTACTTCCGCGGCGTCCCGGGCCGGATGGTCCGCCGTGTAATCAACTGATGTGATTCTCAGTACTAAGATATATGTGCCGTCAAGGCCGTCATTCGCCGCAGCATTGGGGCGTTTCCGCGGCGTAGCGGCCCAGGGCGCGCATCATTGCGATGGCCTGCTCCTTCTCCGCCTCGTCCAGCCCCCCGAGGGCCCGGTGGATGGCGGCCGCGTGCTGGGGAAAGATCTCGCGGATCAGCGCCTCACCCTGGGGCGTGAGGGCGGCGTAGTAAGCGCGTCGGTCCTTTTCGCACCGGCGGCGCTCCACCAGCCCCTTGGCCGCCAGCCGGTCGATGAGGTACGTGACGCCGCCGCTGGTGACCAGGATCTTGCGCTGCACCTCGCCCAGCATGAGCGGCCCCTTGTGGTACAGGGCTTCCATCACGCCGAACTCGGTGATCGTGAGCCCGTGGCGTGCCACGTCCGCCGTCGCGTGGGCCTGCACGGCATCGAACGCCCGCGACAGCACCACCCACAGCTTCAGCGACTGCTCCACGTCCTTTTCGCTCGCGACTCCCTGCATCGGATCACTCCCTCGCAATAATCTTAGAACTAAGGTAATTGGATACCGTGCCCCGGTCAAGGTCCCTCGGTTCAGGCAACCAGAACAGCATATCACGCAGAGGGAACGGAGGAAACGGAGTACTGCGGATCGATCATTTGAATTTTCTCCGTTCCCTCTGCATGAGATTGCAGTTAAGCCCGGGATTCGCGCGAGCGCCGGCTTCGCGATACAATCCGCGCATCCACCGACCGACCGACGAAGCGCAGGAGCGAGCCCGTGACCACGCAGGAGCAGCACCCCATCCTTTCCCACACGCGCGTGACGGCAAAGGACGCCACGCCCACGATGTGGCTGCTGATGCTGCACGGCATCTACGGAAGCGGCCGCAACTGGGGCACCATCGCGCGGCGGCTGGTGGAGGCGCGGCCGGAGTGGGGCGTGCTGCTGGTGGACCTGCGCAACCACGGCGGCTCGCGCGGCTTCACGGGCCCGCACACGCTGCACGCCGCCGCGGCCGACGTGGACCGGCTGGTGGCGCACCTGGACTTTCACGCGGCCGCCGTCATGGGGCACTCGTTCGGGGGCAAGGTGGCGCTGGTCTACGCGCAGCACCACGGCGACGAGCTGCGCCAGGTGTGGGTGATGGACAGCACCCCCGCCGTCCGCGAGCCCGAGGGCAGCGCGTGGGGGATGATCGAGATCGTCCGCGGCCTGCCCCCGCAGTTCGCTAACCGGACGGAGGCGCTGCAGGCCCTGCAGGACGCGGGGCTCAACGAGGGGCTGGCCCAGTGGATGGCCATCAACCTGGAGCCGCACGAGGGCCGCTACCGCTGGCGCATCGACTTCGACGTGATGGAGGAGATGCTGCACGACTTCTTTCGCACGGACCTGTGGGCAACGGTCGTGCATCCGCCGGAAGGCGTGGAGATCCACTTCGTCAAGGCGACGGAAAGCCGCACGCTGGACGACGAGTCCGCCAGCCGTGTGGGGATGGCCGGCGTCGCCAACGGGCGCGTGCACCTGCACCTGCTGGAGGGCGGGCACTGGATCAATACCGACAACCCCGAGGGCGTGATCGAGCTGCTGCGGAGCAACCTGCCGTAGACGGTGCAAAGCCGATTCTCCAATCTCCTGTGCAGAATGGAAGAACGGCTTGAACGCAGAGTTCGCGGAGTCAAGAGAGTTCGCAGAGAAAAGATCGATCCGTACTCTGCCAACTCCTTCTGTTCTCTGCGAACTCTGCGTTCAGATCTTGGGCCGGAATGCACAAGAAACCCGGCGAATCGGCCGAAGACCGGCCCGTCATGCAACACCCGTCGTGCAACGAGAGGCGGCCCATGCATTTGCCTGGGCCGCCTCTCGATTCATTCCCAAAAGCGGAACCACCCCCGCTTGTTCTCCCCCTTGTTGTCACGGAACGGGTACTTGCTGAGTACCTGCGCGTACTCGGCCCGCTTGCGATCCCCCCATTCCGGGCGAAGCTTGCTCAGCAGCTCGACATCCTTGGCGAACCACTGGCGACGCGAGTCCTGGCCACGGATCCGCCTCCTGGCCTCGAGCTGTATCGCGACGCCCTGTGTCACGTCACTGATCAGCCAGTACAGGAGCTCGTCTTCATCTTCCGTGGTCCGACGTTCCAGCTCCTTGCCTCGCTCAGTGACCACGTACTGGTAGCGGCCGTCGACCCGCTCGACGTGGGGAGCGCCGTCGACGAAGGGACGTGTCTGGATCTGGTGCTGGTACGAGTACGCGGGAGCATGCCCGATCTGCTCGCGGAGGACCCTGTATCGCTCGTGCAGGTTGCCCAGATCCTGGCCCATCGGTTTTCCCTTGAGTCGAGTTCCGACGCACCAGGCTCACACGCCGTCGCCGTGGTCGTCGCTGCTGCTTCTGCTGCTGCGAATCTATGCAGATTGCGGATCACAATCGGGCAATGCGGTACGCTGGCCTGCGGCGGCACCTCGCCCTTTCGCATGGGAGGCGGAGGTGCAGTCCACGAAGGTGGACTTCGCGAATTTCCAACCGCGAATTCATCCGCTCCGGCGCGAGGGCCGCGTTTACCGAATCAGATTCTCAATAGGCATCATTCGCCCGGCTCCCCCGCTGCCGGGTCGATCAGCACCAGCACGAGGTCGTTGACGTTGGTGCCCGTGGGGCCGGTGACGACCAGGTCGCCGGCGGCACGCAGGAAGGGATAGGCGTCGTTGCGGCGCAGGGCATCGCGCGCATCCAGCCCCGCCGCCTCGCCGCGCGCCACCGTGCCGCCGTCCGCAAAGGCGCCGGCGGCATCGGTCGGTCCATCCGTGCCATCCGTCCCCACCGACGCGGCAAGCACGCCCGCCACGCCCTCGATCTCCATCGCCAGCGCGAGCGCCAGCTCTTGGTTGCGGCCGCCGCGCCCGCGCCCCTGCACCGTCACCGTCGTTTCCCCGCCCAGCAGCAGCGCCACGGGGCCGGCCGGCCGCTCCGCCAGCGTGCTGCGCACCAGCAGGCCGACCTGCTCGCCCACGCCGCGCGCCTCGCCCTCCACGTCGTCCGCCACGATGCGGGCCGCGTAGCCCAGCCGCTCCGCCTCGGCCGCGGCGCCCCGCAGCGCATCGCCGTTGGCCGCGATCACGTGCGCCGATGCGCGACCGAACGCGGCATCGAACGGCTTGGGCGTCTCCTCGATCTCCTCCGCGTCGCCCGCCTGCATGTGCGCGCGGACGGCGGGCGCCTGGACGCCGTGCTCCGCCAGCACGTCCAGCGCCTCGGCATAGGTCGTGGGGTCGGGCACCGTGGGGCCGCTGGCGATGACGTCCAGCGCGCCGCCCACCACGTCGCTCACGGCCAGCGTCACCACGCGCGCCGGGGCCGCCGCCCGCGCCAGCCATCCCCCGCCGATGCGCGACAGGTGCTTGCGGACGGTGTTCAGCTCGTGGATGGTGGCCCCCGCGCGCAGCAGCCCGTCCGTCACCGCCTGCAGGTCGCCCAGCGCCACCCCCGGCGCGGGCGCGGCCCACAGCGCGGAGGCGCCGCCGGACAGCAGGCAGAGCACCAGGTCGCGCGGGCCCGCCGCCCGGGCCATCCGCAGCGCGTCCGCCGCGCCCGCCATTCCCCGCGTGTCGGGAACGGGATGCGCCGCCTCCCACACCTCCATCCGCGGCAGCGCGCAGCCGTGCCCGTCCTTGGTTGTCAGCGTCCCGCCGGCGATGCGGCCGCCGAGCACCTCCAGCGCGCCCGCCGCCATCCCGCACGCCGCCTTTCCCGCCCCGAT
>DATING010000316.1:0-2315 GCA_035474555.1 Longimicrobium sp.
CCTCTTCACCGGAGATTGGGGAGTCGACACCAGCACGGTGCGTTTGGACGATCCCGCCGATACCGCGTCACCCGCTCCGCCGCCAGTCTCTGCGACGGACGCCGGCACCGCCGGCCGCGACACGACCACGGCCCGCCTGGCGACAGGTCAAACGCGGTCGGCCGATCCGCGGTGGACAGCTCAGGCGGACACCACGGCCGTGATCCTCAATACCAGCCCGGTGAAGCGCATCTACTGGGTCCCGGGAAACAACGACGTGGCCCGGGAGAGCGCACGCCCCGCGGCGCTGGGCCGCACCGACGAGTTCAACCTGCTGGTATCACAGCGTCTGCACGGTGTCACCCTGCAGAGCCTGACGGCCTGCTACACCGGCGCGGGCGTCTGCTCGGTGGACGTCCCCAACACCCGCTACACGCTGCTGGGGGTGCCGACCGTCTCGTTCAAGAACAAGGCGACCCAGCCCACCGACACGGTGGGGAACCGCGCGCTCCAGGACTCCATCCTCGTCCAGGCCACGGCCTTCGTGAGCGCGGAGGCCAGCCGTGGGCGGCGCGTGCTGGTCGCCACGCACATTCCGGAGATCGACGATCCCTACGTTCGCGGCCAGCAACTGTTCGCCGGCGCGGCGCCGGGCCGCACCACCCTCGGCGCGTCGGCCTGGAACGTGACGGACAGCGCCTTCGCGGCGTGGAAGCGGCTGGTGGAATCACCCGGCGTAGCCCGGGTGCTCGCCGGCCATTTCCACGACTCGCACCGCGAGGTGTACGACCCGCCATACGCGTGGGCAGAGAGCTCCACGCTGCGCGCGGACCCCACCAAGCTCCTCCTGGCGCCGCCGCTCTCCGTCAAGAACCAGGAGGCGAGCCCGATCCAGGCGCGCGGGTTCTCCCTGGTGCGGCTCTACGCCGACTCGGTGGACCGGCGGATGTTCTGGATGGATGCCGCGGGGCACTTCGTGGAGGCCCGGCGCGCCACCGCCGCAGCCAGCCGCGGAGACGATGGGGAAATGGGGGAGAACGGCGAGAAGTCGTGGTTCGTTCCCGGGTGGCTGTGGCGCGTGGGGAACGGCGTCGGCAACCCGGGACAGACGGCGATTCTCTGGCTGGGGATCCTGGTGGCACTGCTCACGGTGGCGGCGCTGGACTTTCCTGATCCGCCGCGGACAGATGGACAGACGCCGACGCAGACGGGCGGTGCTGCGTCGCCGGCATTCGCCGGCAACCTGGGCCGGACGGTGGCCGGCGGTCTGAGCGGGATCGCGGGGGTGGCGCTGCTGCAGGACGTGCTGGGGACCGGGGGGAACGGCGGCAAGGCCTTCTTCCTGACGGTGTTCATCTTCTTCTTCCTGGTCTTCCTGGTCGGCAGCGCGCTGGCGCGGGGAGCGCTGGAGGCGTTCCGCAGCCGCGTGGCGTCGGACTATCACGTACCGCCGGTCACCGGCGTGCGCTACCCAATGGTGCGCCGCTTCTTCCTCTGGCTGGGGTCGCTGCGCACCGCGTTGCTGGTGTTCGTGGACACCGCGCTGAACGTGCTGTTCGGCCGCGGCTCCCAGCAGGTGGTGGTGTGGGAGACGCGCTTCAACAGCATGCAGGCGTCGCTGCTGCACACCATCGACCTGGTGCGCGAGGACATGAGCCGAGCCGTGGGCGCCGCGCTGCACCGCCACGGGTACCCCGACGCGCAGCCGGGCACCGACTATCGGGTGAATGTGAGTCTGCTGGCCGCGTCCGGGCTGGAGACCTTCTACATCTCCACCGAACCGGGGTCGCTGGACCGGGTGTTCGGCTCGCACTCCATGGCGTACGTGGCGGTCCGCGCGGGCGAGGCGCGCTGGTGGAAGGAGGTGTACATGCCCGGTCCACCGCGCTTGCGCAGCACCTCCCGGCTGCGTCTGCGCGGCAGTGGTGACATCCCCGGCGCCACGCCGCTCACGGGCCTGCAGGTAATCGGCCCGCGCCCGGTCGCGCCCACGCCCGTCGCCGCAGGCACCGTGAGCGTGTCGGGGACGCGCGCGGACGCGGCGGCGGTCAATCAGCAGAACGTGGCGGTGAACACGGTCGACGAGCTCCTGGCCCTGCTCAACAATGCGTCGGGGTTCGGCGGCACCACCCCGGTGGTGGAGTGGAGGCTCGATGCCGACGGCGTGCTGGAGGCGCGGGCCGGCGGCGACGCGCCGAACCTGGCCGTGGCGTCGCTGCAGCTCGGCGGAATCGAGCTGGGACCGTTCGTGGGCGGACCGGCGCAGGTCGTGCTGTTCGACAACGATCCGGTTATCTTCGAGGGCGCCGGCAGCCCCATGCTGCTCGAGCACTTCT
>DATING010000317.1:0-5497 GCA_035474555.1 Longimicrobium sp.
GAGGGCGTTCCCCATGCGATGCCCGGCCCAGCTGAGCCCCGCGCCGCAGAGGAGCGCGGTGCACGCCAGCAGGTGCACGGCGTCGGAGACCTGCCGCACGTCCGCGACCCAGTCCGACGCCGGCACCTCGCGGGCCCGCAGCGTCCACGCGAGCGTCACCGCGCCCAGCACGCACGCCAGGACGATCCCCGCCATGGGCCTGGGGGGTGCAGCGGGGGCCAGCGGCCGGCCGCAGTGGATGCACGCCGGTGCCTCGGTGGATACGTCACGCCCGCAATCCGGGCAGGGAGCAAGGGCCATGGGGATGTGGTCTGGGGATGGATAAGGTGCGGCGACGCCAACTGCCGATCGGCTCACGAGATACGGTGCTTCAGCCTCCCGGGATTCACCTCGCGGGATGATGACGGCCATGCAGTCCGCGCAGGCGGACTTCGTGTAGTTGTTGCGGCGAATTCATTCGCTCGACTGGGGCTCGGCTGCTTCGATGGGACCTGCCCGGCCTGATCCCCATCCCCGTGACCGATCTGCCCGATTCGATCCCGCCGATTCGATCCCGCCCGATTCCATCGCCCGATTCCATCGCCCGGCCCAATCCCATCTCCCCGCCGCGTCACCCCGCCCGCGCATCCAGCTCCGCGATCAGCTTCTTCGGCGCGGCGATGCGCCAGGATGCCTCCATCCGTTCCCGCAGCAGCTCGGGCGTGACGGCGGAGATGCGCACGAGCACGGCGGGGTAGTCGCGGTAGTGGTCGGTGATGTAGAACACCTCCGGCAGGTCATCCACCAGGTACTGGCGCTCGAAGAGGTTGCACTTGAGCACCAGCGACTCGCCGTCCTCGCGCAGCCGTGCGAAGAACTTGCCGCGCACGCGGAACGCCGGCGTGCCGTACGACGTGCCCTCTTCCACCCCCGGCAGCGCCAGTGCAATGCGCCTTACCTCGTCGAAGTTCATCGACACCTCATCGAATTCACGGTGGAAAACGGAACGAACACGACGTGCCGCGGGTCGGATGATGGATCACGCCGGCGGACGCCCCGCCTCCAGCTCCGCGATCAGCTTTCTGGACGCCACCATCCGCCACGACTCCTGGATCCGCTCGCGCAGCGCGTCCGCCTGGACGACGGAAAGGTTCACGAGCACGTACGGATCGTCGCGATAATGATCGGTGACGAAATACGCGTCCGGGGCAGATTCCATCAGGTATTTACGCTCGAAGACGTTGCAGCGCAGTACCAGCGAGGCGCCATCCTTTCCCAGTCCGGCGAAGAACTTGCTTCGTACCTTGAACGTGGGCAGCCCGAACCAGGTGCCCTCGCCGGCGCCGGGGAGCGCCAGGGCCATCTGCCGCACGTCGTCGAAGGTCATGGGCCGGTCCGGGAGAAGGGTTCGCGTCCACGCTCGCCGCGGGATGGGGCGGGCGGATGGAGGATGAAAAACGCAGCCGCGGGGCGCAGGGTGTGGCAATTCGCCCGCTCAGGACGTAGGCTGTCACGCATTCGGCGCCGGCTGTGCGCGGCGCCGCACAACAGCAGGGCCACGCGCGCGTGGCCAGGGTACCACCGCACACCGAGAGAAGGAGCACCCAGTGCCCGCTAAAAGCCGTTCCCGCCATAAGCCCATCCTGCTGTTCGGGCGCAATTTTCTCAAGCACCCGCGCATGCTGGGGTCCGTCATCCCCAGCTCGCGCTTTCTGATCGACAAGGTGCTCGCGCCCGTGGACTGGAACCGCGCGCGCGTGCTGGTGGAGTTCGGCCCCGGGGTGGGCACCATCACCCACCACATCCTCAAGCGGATGCACCCGTCGGCCCGGCTCATCGTCATGGAGATGAACCAGGACTTCGTGGAGTACCTGCACGACACCATCCAGGACCCGCGGCTGGAGGTGTTCAGCGGCTCGGCGGCGGACATCGGCAAGGTGCTGGCGGAGCGGGGGCTGGGCAAGGCGGATTACGTGTTCTCCGGCATCCCCTTCAGCACCATGCCCGAAGAGGTGCGCACCTCCATCGTGCAGAGCACGGCGGACGCCACCTCGCCGGACGGGGCCTTCGTGGTCTACCAGTTCTCGCCCAAGGTGCGCGGGTACCTGGAGCGCGCGTTCGCCAGCGTGCAGACGGGCTTCGAGGCGCTGAACGTGCCGCCGGCCCAGATCTTCGTCTGCCGGCCGCACCGCACCGGCGCGGCCTGAGCAACGGTCGCCGCCGCGTCCCGCCCGGGACGCGGCGGCGGCGGGTTCGTTGCCCAATCCGTACACGCGGCCGCTGTTCAATCCGCCGCGTTCTGCTTACCTTATCCGCCATCTGTTACAACTCACGCCCGCGACCGGCCGCGCCCCTCCGCGCGTCCGTGCGATCCATCCGTGCCCTGCATCCCAAGGTGTCCCGCATGATCCGCCGCACCCCCCTTTACGCCCTGCTCGCGCTCGGCGCCGCGCTCACGTTCTCGGCCGCCGCGTGCGAGGCGCCGTCCGACGTGCTGTCGCAGCGCACCGCCTTTGCCGGTGACGCGCCGTCGCTGGCCGTCATCCCCGGCAAGGGGACGGCGGCCACGCTGGACGTGGCCAGCTGGAACATCGAGTGGTTCGGGGCCACGGGCACCGGGCCCAGCAACGAGACGCTGCAGCTGCAGAACGCCCGCGACATCATCACCGGCACCGACTTCGACCTCTGGGGCGTGGCGGAGATCGCGGACCAGGCGGCGTGGAACAGCCTGGAATCGCAGCTCCCCGGCTACACGGGCTTCCTGGCGAGCGAGTCCTTCGTGACGGGCGGGTCCGCCTCCTACGGCGCCACGGAGCAGAAGGTCGGCGTGCTGTACCGCAGCAGCGTCGCCACGCTCGTGGGCGCCAAGGTCATCCTCACGGCCAACGACGCGGACTTCGCCGGCCGGCCGCCGCTGGAGGTGCGGCTGAACGTGACGCTGAACGGGACGACGGAGCAGGTGGTGATCATCGTCCTCCACATGAAGGCGTTCGACGACGTGCCCAGCTGGCAGCGGCGGGCCAACGCGTCCGCGGCGCTCAAGAGCTACCTGGACACCACCTGGCCCACGCAAAAGGTGATCGTGGTGGGCGACTGGAACGACGACGTGGACACCTCCATCACCAGCGGACAGGCCACGCCGTACCAGAACTTCGTGGGCGACGCGGCGGACTACGTGTTCCCCACCCGCGCCCTGTCGCTGGCTGGCATCTCGTCCACCACGGGGTACCCGGACATCATCGACCACCACCTGAACACCAACGAGCTCAACGCCACGTTCGTCCCCGGCTCGGCCGAGGTGTACCGCGTGGACTCGTTCATCACCAGCTACGACGCCACCACGAGCGATCACTTTCCCGTGCTCAGCCGCTACACCTTCGGCGGCGGGACGGGCGGCACGGGGAGCGTGACGGTCACCTCGCCCAACGGCGGCGAGTCGTGGGCGGGCGGCAGCGCGCAGACCATTACCTGGACCTCGTCCGGCGTGACCAACGTCAAGCTGGAGTACACGCTGGACGGCACGTCGTGGAGCGTGATCACGGCCAGCACGGCCGCGAGCGCCGGCAGCTACGCGTGGACGGTGCCCAGCTCCGCCACCACGGCGGCCCGGGTGCGCGTGAGCGACGCCGCCGCCGCGACGGTGAGCGACGTGAGCAACGCCGCGTTCACCATCACCGCGGGGACCCCCTCCACGCCGGCGCAGGTGATCCTCAACGAGATCATGGCCAACGAGGCGGGAAGCAATACGGCGCTGGAGTTCGTGGAGATCGTGAACGTGGGCGGCACCGCCATCTCCCTCGCCGGGTGGACGCTGAGCGACGGCGCGGGCGTAAAGCACACCTTCGCGGCGGGTACCACGCTGGCGGCGGGCAAGTCGATCGTCGTCTTCGGCGGCGCCTCCGGCATCCCCGCCGGGCTGACGAACGCCGTGGCGGCCAGCACGGGCACGCTGGCGCTGGGCAACAGCGGCGACGCGGTGATCCTCAAGAACGGCGCGACGACGGTCACCAGCTACACGTATCCGTCGTCGCTCAGCGGCACGGATGGCGTGTCCATGAACCGCAACCCGGACGCGACGGCCACCGGCAGCTTCGTGCTGCACACGGCGCTGGGCGCGTTCTCCTCCTCCGCCGGCAAGCGCGCCAACGGTACGGCGTTCTAAGGGTGTTGGGTGGATGAAGATCGGCCCCGCGCGTCGCCTGACGCGCGGGGCCGATCTTCGTTGATACCTGCGTAAAGCGCGGTCAGGCGGGCCGAGCTCCGTCCAGAGCGAATGAATTCGCCGCAACAACTACACGAAGTCCGCCTGCGCGGACTGCACCGCCGCCATCTGCCGGGGATGCCAAGTCCGTGGATGGCTGATACGAGATCGATCAGCCGCGATCAGCACGATCTTCGATGCACCGGGAGCCGGGCCAGGCCGCGTGGCACTTTCCCGTGACGGACGTCCGCGCAGGCGGACATCGTGTGCTTGTTGCAGCGAATTCATTCGCCCGGCTCGAGCCCGGCGGATCTCCCCTTTCCTACGCCTGCGCAGATCCCGCATCCGCCGATCCGGATCCCGATCCCGCCGATCCTCCATCCGCCGATCCCGCCTGCGCCGATCCAGCCGATCCCGGTCCCGCTCCCTCCTCGGCCTTCGGCTCCCGCTTGGGCCCGCCGAGCTTCTCGACGACCTCGTCCAGCTCCGGGTTCCCGTCGATGACGAACACCACCCCGGGCGTGTCGATGACGTCCGGCAGCGGGGTGCCGGGTGCGGGCTCGCCGGCCAGCGCCATCAGCCCCGCGTGGTCCGTCCCCAGCTCCAGCTCGTCCGCGGAGCCCAGCATGCCCTGCGACTCCTCGCCGCGCAGCTTGCCGCGCTTGATCTTCACCCCGTTGGGGAGCGTGACGCCGCTGCGGATGACAGGATAGTACGCGCCCGCCTGCACGTTGCTGGCGCCCGTGACGATCTGCAGCGTCTGCTCCGAGCCGTCGTTGACCGCGCAGACCTTCAGCCGGTCGGCGTTGGGGTGCTGGGTGACGGATTCCACCCGCGCCACGACCACTGGCCGCAGCAGCTCCGCCAGCGGCACGATGCGCGACACCTCGTACCCGGCGGCGCGCAGGCGCTCGGCGATCTGCTCCGGGTCGGCGGGCAGGGAAGGGATGCGGTGGCGAAGAAGGGTCTGGCTGACGTTCACGACAGGCTCCATCGGCGGTTCCAGGACGATTGGACAGGCGCGCAACCTATCCGCTCCCCCGCCGCCCGGCGAGCCCGCGGGCATCCCCGGTGAACGGCGCAGGTTTGCGGATGCGGCCCGTCGGCCGTAAGCTGTGCGGCCGTTCGGCATCGATGACCGCACCCGTGTTTCCGGAGGACCGTAGTGGAGCAGGCCCAGAAAGAAGAGATCGAGCGCCAGCTGCACGCCGCGCGCAAGATCATGCACGACGCGCTCAAGCAGTGCAGCAGCGAGAAGCTGAACCCGGCGGCGGTGGCGCAGGTGCTGGGGGAGAACGCGGTGATGCTGATGATCCG
>DATING010000318.1:0-2242 GCA_035474555.1 Longimicrobium sp.
CGGCTCCGCCACGGACGGCGACCCCAAGGCGGCGGCCAAGCGCGTGGGCAAGGCCATCACCGAGGCGCTCAAGGCGTCGTACGGGCCCGCGCGGCTGCTGGTGGAGAACACGGCCGGCGCGGGCAAGACGGTCGGGCGCACGGCGGAGGAGGTGGCGGACATCCTGCGCCACGTCCCCGACGAGCTGCGCGAGCGCACGGGGTACGGGCTGGACACCTGCCACCTGTTCGCCAGCGGCTGGGCCATCCACGAGAGCGCCAAGCGGCAAAAGGAGGTGCTGGACGAGTGGGAGCAGACCATCGGCGAAAAGCCGGGCTTCTTTCACCTGAACGACAGCGAGGGCGACTTTGGCACCAACCGCGACCGGCACATGCTGCTGGGCGACGGCAAGATCGGCGCGGAGCCGTTCGGCTGGCTGCTGGCGGACCCGCGCAGCCGCGGCATTCCCCTGATCCTGGAAACGCCGCAGGAGAACTACGAGATCGGCGACGACGACCCGTCCGCGGACCCGTGGGACCTGCGGATGATGGAGCTGCTGCAGGAGCTCGAGAAGAAGAAGGGGTAGCGTCATGCGATGGATGACGACGGGCGCGGCCGTGCTGCTGCTGGCCGCGTGCATGGAGGCGGTGCCGGCGGGGCGCGCGCCGTCTGCCGGGGCGGGGAGGGGGACGGGTGCGGCGGCGCGTCCGGGGGGCGGATCTACGGGAGGGACGATGGCGAACGGAGCGCAGATGGTGCAGGAGATGGCGCGGCTGGTGAACGCGCACCGGGCGGCGCGCGGGTGCCCGGCGCTCGCCTGGCTGCAGCCCGCGGCGGACGCGGCGCAGGCGCACAGCGCGGACATGGCGCGGCGAGGCTACTTCGACCACGTGTCGCCGGAAGGGCAGCAGCCGTGGGAGCGCCTGTCCGCGCGCGGCGTGGGCTACCGCATGGTGGCCGAGAACATCGCGTGGACGCCGGAGCGGGGGGCGCGGGAGACGCTGCAGGGGTGGATCGAGAGCCCCGGGCACCGCGCCAACCTGGAGAACTGCGGCTACACGCACCATGGCATCGGCCTGCACGAGGCGTACTGGACGCACGTGTTCATCACCCCGGCGCCGGTGCGGCCATGAGCGACGCCGTCCGCGCCCGGCGCGAGAACCGCCGCCGCTTTTTGGACTACCTGTACCGCTGCTCGGAGGAGGAAGCGACCGAGTACCGCGACGGCTACGAGGTGGCGGACGAGCTGGGCATCAGCCGCCAGGACGCCGAGCGCATCGTGCGGTACCTGGAGGACCACGGCTACGTGCTCAAGACGGGGCGCACGGGGCTGGTGCTGCGCATCACCGCCGCCGGCATCGACCACGTGGAAGGCGGCGTGGAGGACGAGGGATGATCCTCACGACCCTCGCGGAGTCCGCGCCGTACGAGATGCTGGGCGCGCGCATCGCCGTGGGCCTGCGCTGGCTTCGGGCGATGGATCCCGCCCTCCCGGACGGCCGCCACGCCATCGACGGCGACGACGTGTTCGCGCTCGTCTCCACGTACGAGACGGGGCCGTCCACCGAGAAGCGTTTCGAGACGCACGTGCGCCACGTGGACCTGCAGTACGTGGCCGCCGGCCACGAGCGCATCCTGCACACGCCCGCGGACGCGCTCACGGTGGAAACGCCGTACGACGAGGCGACGGACATGGCCTTTTACGCCGAGCCGCCGTTCGCCAGCTCGCTGCTGATGCGTCCCGGCGACCTGGCCGTCTTTCACCCCGGCGACGCGCACAAGCCCGGCTGCATGGCCGGCGGCCGCCACACCGTGCGCAAGGTGGTGGTGAAGGTGCGGATCTGATACCGTTTCCCACGGTTTCGTGTGCACTCGACCATTGTCTTTCACGCAGAGCCGCGGAGGAGAAAAGAGAGCCGCAGAGAACGGATTCGCCTCTGCGTCTCTCTTTTTCCCTCTGCGGCTCTGCGTGAAATGCGGTTCCTGTGTGCACAAGGGATTCTCAGCTTTGGTCTGAGACAACGCGGAAGTCGGGTTCGTCGCCGATCCCCACGAGTCGGTCCCCATCGAAGTTCGCGCGGGGTTTCACGCAGAGACGCAGAGACAACAGATGAGACGCAGAGAACATAGGATTACCCCGGCTTGGTGGACACCAACATAAGCCCGTAGGTTACGGGCAGGAGGTGACACATGGCCGAGAAGCGAAGGCAGTTCACACGCGAGTTCAAGCTGGAAGCGGTGCGGATGATCTCCAGCGGCGAGC
>DATING010000319.1:0-2266 GCA_035474555.1 Longimicrobium sp.
GTGGAATGTTGGTAACCGCTTCAAAGCAGATCCTGTGGGTGAGCGGGTGGAAGCCTGCTGGGAGGAAGGCTTAAACTATTGCAGCCTCCTTCCGATCGGGATGAAGATCGGGTGGGCGGTCTACGAGGGAAGATACTCGGAAGCCGGGACGGACGATCCTGGTACAGCATAGGAAGAATGGCGCGTTTCCTTGCGCCTCCCGCCGCCTTTCGGTATGCTCCCCGGCCATCCCTGAACCCTGTTCATCCCGCAGTCTCCCATGAAGCGCTACGCCGCCTACGACCCGCCCGAGTACCAGAACTGGACCGCCGATCCCGCGACGGTCCAGGCCTGCCGCGACTGCATCACGGCCAACCCGGAGCGCGAGGCCGTCATCGCCGGGCTGTCGCGCGAGCAGCGGCTGGGGCTGTACGAGGGCCTGCTGCGCAACCGCCTGCACGACGTGATGCTCAAGCGCTGGGTCAAGAACGGCATCATCAGCAAGGCGTGGCTGGGCGTGGGCGAGGAGGCGACCACCATTGGCCCCGTGCACGCCCTGCGGCGCACCGGGCCGGACCACGACGTGGTGGCGCCCATGATCCGCAACTCGGGCGCGTGCCACGAGATGGGGATGCCGGTGGCGGACATCTTCCGCAGCTACCTGGGCACGGCCGACGGCCCCTCCATGGGCCGCGACCTGCACGTGGGCGAGCTGTCGCACGGGGTGCTGCCCCCCATCAGCCACGTGGGCGACGTGGTGCCCGTGATCGCCGGGATCGCGCTCTCGTTCAAGCAGCGGGGCGAAGACCGCGTGGGCATCACCTGGACGGGCGACGGGTCCACCAAGACGGGCGCGTTCCACGAGGGGATCAACTTCGCGGCGGTGCACCGGCTGCCGGTGATCTTCATCATCCAGAACAACCAGGTGGCGCTGGGGACGCAGCTGTCGCAGCACGCGGCGGGCAGCTTCGAGGACTGGCCGGCCATGTACGGGATGAACGGCGGCACCTTCGACGGCAACAACGTGCTGGACGCGTACGCCGCCACGCGCCTGGCCGCGGACTACGCCCGCGCCGGCAACGGGCCCACGCTGCTCATCGCCGAGACGTTCCGCATGGGCGGCCACGCCACGCACGACGAGCGCGAGGCGCGCAGCCTGTTCTCGGCGGAATTGTTCGCGCAGTGGGGGCGGCGCGACCCGGTGGGGCTGTACGAGGCGTGGCTGGAGGGCGAGGGGATCGAGCGCGCGGTGCTGGAGGAGATCGAGACGCGCGTGCAGGCCGAGATCGAGGCTGCGGCGGAAGAGGCGCTGCACAGCCGCGAGCACGCCATGCCCGCGCCGGAATCCGCCGTGCAGGGCGTGTACGCGTGAGCCCCGCGCCCGCGCCGCTGCACACGGGCGCCGCCGCCTGGATCGTCGTCTACCAGGACGGCACGGACCCCGACGCGGTGACGGATGCGCTCGCGGCGGAGCACGGGTTCGTGCCCAAGCACGTGTTCCGGCACGCGCTGCTGGGCTTCGCGGCGGACCTGTCGGCGGATGCGCTCGAGGCCATCCGCCGCCATCCCGCCGTGAAGTACGCGGAGCCGGACGGCGAGGTGAGCATCCGCTGACCGCCCGTCCTCATCCGATCTTCATCCCTCCCGGTCAACTTTCCTCCCCGCGCGGACGTCGTATTGCTGACGACACGTCCACTCCGCACCCGTATCCATCCGATGAAGACCCGCATCTCCCTGGCCCTTGCCGCCGTGCTCGCGCTCGCGGCGCTACCCGCCCGCGCGCAGACCGCCGCCGACTCGGCCGCCATCCGCGCGACGGCGCTGGACTACGTGGAAGGCTGGTACAACGGCGACGGCGCGCGCATGGGCCGCGCCCTGCACCCCGAGCTGGTGAAGCGCATCTCGGGGCAGGACCCGTCCGGCGCGTGGCGGTTGCAGGGGATGACGGCCGCCGAGCTGGCGGACGCGGCCGGGCGCGGCGGCGGCTCGCGGACACCAGAGGCCGAGCGCCAGCGCGACGTGACCATCCTGGACATCTTCGGGAACGTGGCGAGCGTGCGCGCGACGATGGCCGGGTGGGTGGATTACATGCACATGGCCCGCGTGGACGGCCGCTGGCAGATCGTCAACGTGCTCTGGGAACTCAAGCCGCGCGCGTGAACAGAGGCCGGCCGTGGCACGCATCCGCGCCGCGCTGATGCGCGGACCCTTGTTTTCCTGAGGGAGGCGCCGCCGGATCTTCTCCGTGCGCAACGCCATGCCGCCGACCGAAGGATCTACTCGCCCG
>DATING010000320.1:0-8155 GCA_035474555.1 Longimicrobium sp.
CGGTGCTCACGCGGGTCTGGAAGTCGCCGCCCGTGGGGTTCACGGCCGTGATGGTCATCCGCGGAAACGAGCGGTACAGCGTCTGCTCGATGTACGACCCGTCGGTGCTGGCGAAGGTCTTGCCCAGCCGCGTGTTGAACAGGTTGGACTGCACGAAGCGGGCGCCCTGCACGCCCAGCGCGGCGGCGTTGGCGCGCAGCAGCAGGTCCACCTTCTCCTCGATGGAGACCGTGAACGGGTCGATCTCCATGGGCGACGACCACTTGCCGTCGCGCACGGGCTCCACGGGGGCCAGCTCCAGGGGGCGCTGGCGGGCGGCGGCATTGGCGCGGGCCTGGGCCACGGCCTGCTGCGCCACGCGCACCACCTCTTCGGGGTTCAGGTCGCGGCTGGCGGCAAAGCCCCACGCGCCGTTGGCGATCACCCGCACGCCAAAGCCGTAGGTCTCGGCGTCGTTGAAGAAGAGGATCTGCCGCTCGCGCGTGCCCAGCCCCTGGCTGCGGTTGGCGGCCATGCGAAAGTCGGCGTAGGTGGCGCCGGCGCCGCGGGCGGCGTCCAGGGCGCGCATGGCCAGCTCGCGGCTCACGGCCGCGTCCAGGGGCTCGTGCGGCACGGCCGCCTGGACCAGCCTGGGCAGCACCGCCGAGCCTGCGCCAAGCGCGGCCGTCGCCGCCGCGCTCTGCAGGAGGAAGTCTCTGCGCTTCATGAATACTCCGGATGGGGGTTGGGATGAGACCGCGGAAACTAGAACGATCGTTCGTCCGGCGCAACTCCGCGCGGGCGCGGCGGTTGCGTGTGCCGGCGGGGCATGACTACCACTGATTTTCGCATCGCCGTCGTGGGCGCGGGGCCGGCGGGGCTGGCCGCCGCCCTGCGCCTTCATTCCGCCGGGGCGTCCGTCACCGTCTTCGAGAGCGGCTCGGGCGTGGGCGGCCGCACCCGTTCGGACCTCGTGGACGGGTGGCGCATCGACCCGGCCGTGCAGCTGTACAGCAGCGCCTACACCGTGCTCCGCGGCCTGCTGCGCGCGGCCGGGGGCGAGGGGCTGCTCGAGCGCTCGCCCGGGCGCGACGCCCTGTGGCGCAAGGGGCGCGCGCACGAGGTGGTGTACGGCTCGCCCACCAGCATGCTCGCGTCCGGCGCCCTGCCGCTGCCCCTCAAGCTCAAGATGGGGGCGAAGTACCTCCCCTTCCTGCAGCGCCACGGCTCGGACCTGGACCTCGCCGCATTGGAGCGGGCGGCCGGCGCCGGGCTGGACGGCGAGTCCATCGCGGCGTGGGGCCGTCGCGAGCTGGGCGGCGACTTCGTGGACCTGCTCGCGGCCCCGCTGCTCGCGACGCTCTACGGCATGTCGCCGGACGAGGCCAGCTCGGGCTTCTACCACGCGCTGGCCCGGCAGGGGCTCAGCCTGGAGGTGCTCGGGATGCGCGGCGGCGCGGACGGCTTCTGCCGCGCGGCCGCGGACGCCCTGGCGGCCGCGGGCACCCCGGTCCGGCTGTCGACCCCCGTCACCGCGGTCGACGGCGCCGCGAACGGCGTGCGCGTGGCCGGCGACGGCTGGGCGGAGGACTTCACCGCGACCGTCGTGGCGGTGCCCGCGCCGGCGGCTCGCCGGTTTGCTAAATTTTTGACACCGGACGCCGCGAAAGCGTTGGATGCGGTGCGCGTGCGGCCGGCTGCGTCGCTCGCGCTGCTGCTGGACCGGCCCGCCGGGGTGAGCTGGTTCGGCCTGTCGTTCGCCGCGGGCGAGGCGCGGAACGTGGCAGCGGTTTGCATCGAAGAAAACAAGGTGGCGGGGCTCGTGCCGCCGGGCAAGGGCCTCGCGGTGGTGTTCGCGCAGCCCCACGCGGCGGAGCGCCTGGCGGGTGCTTCGGTGGACGACGCGGCGGCGCTGCTGATGCCGGAAGTGGCGCGGGCGCTGCCCCATCTGCCCTCCGCGGTCGTCCAGTCGCGGCTGTACACGTGGGCGGATGGATGGACGATCTTTGGTCCCGGCAGCCTGGGGCGGCTCCCTGCCCTGCGCGCCGCGGCGTGGGATTCGTCCCCGCGCGCGGTGCTGGCCGGCGACTACCTGTACGCGCCTACGGTGGAGGGTGCCGTCACCTCCGGCCTCGCCGCCGCGGACCGGCTGCTGTCGCGGCTGCGGTAGGGCACAGCTCTACCATCGCTGCTCCCCAACTTGTTTTCCTGAGGGAGGCGCCGCCCGTGCTCGCCCGGTGCACATCCTCCGGCGCCGACCGAAGGATCTTCTCTCCCGCGCCCAAGCTCCGCTCATCTGCCCGGACGCGGCATCACCGATCCCCGTCCACTGAGACCCATCCACTGGGACCCATTCACCGATCCTCATCCACCGATCCTCATCCACCGATCCTCATCCACCGCGACCATTCACCGATCTTCCATCCACCGAGTCCCATCCACCAGGCCCATCCAGCACGCCCCCCGACGATCGTCCGAAACCGCCCCACCCCAGCCGGGCGAATGAATTCGCTGCAACAAACACACGAAGTCCACCTGCGTGGACTGCCAGCTTGGTGCGATTCACCGGGGTCAGATGCGACCGATCAGCCATGCGCCGCGACGCTGTTCATCGAAATTTTTTGAGGGAGGCATAGACTCGACTCCTCCGCACGGGGACGGCAAAGCACCGATTCACCCGATTGCGTCCTTTTGGGCACCCGCCGCGCGACCGGGCTCCGCTCACCGGTAGCAGGACGGCCGATCCCCCGCGACTCCAGGCATCCGTGCGGAAGGCGAGTCCGCAAACCGACGCGATCGTGAGATGATGTGCCTCCGTCGGGTTCGCGCCGGTGAGGCGGAATGCCTGTCTCCCGAAGAACGCGGATACGAACCTTAGGGCAGCCGCCCCCGCCGTCGCCCCGGCCCGTGCGGCATCGACGACATCCACGACATTGACCAGATCGCCCGGATCGAAAGGATCGGCGGACGCGGAGAGCCGGCTGCGGTTTCGGAAGGGCGGCGTGATCGGCTACGTTGTCGCGCATCATCACCCGTGAGCGAACGAAGCCGATCCATCCGGCGGATGGGCGGCATTCAACCGAACGACATCGGCCGATGGACTTTCCCGAGCTGTTCGAACCCGACCTGTGGTGCCCGCTGGGGAACCACGAGCGCCGCGACCTGCTGGCCAGCGCGCTCCTGCACGCACTGCGCGGCGAGCCCGGCGTGCAGGACACGCGCATCGAGGCCGGCACCGTGGAGCGGCCGTACGACTACACCGCCGTGGTGGAGACGGACGTGGGCAACCTCAAGACGCCCCTCTGGTCGCACGCGCGCGCGGAGATCTTCTGCGATCCGTCCATCCACGCCGCCAACCGCCGCCAGCTCGCCCCCGGGCTGGACCTGCAGCGCGCGGTGGAACGGCTTCGCGCGCGGCTCAACGTCCGCTTTACGCTGGAGACGCGCGGGCTGACGCTCACCCTGCAGCCGGAAGCCGGCGTGGAGCGGACGTGGACGGCGGAGCGCGCGCGCTTTCGCGACCGCACGGCCGTCACGCGCGAGGACGTGATCGCCAAAGCTGGCGACGTGGACCTGCGCGACCTGCTGGCGCACTTCTACAACGGCCCGTCGCTGCGCGTGGAGGCGGAGGACGGCACCGCCTTTCTGCTTCCCGCCGCGTCGGAGGAAGAAGGGCGCCTGGTGACGCTCTGCCTGGCCTGCCACAAGTGGACCGAAGGCGCGCAGAGCCAGTGCACGTCCTGCGGCGGCCCCGTGGAAGCCGTGCTCGCCGCCCGCCCCGCCCGGCGCTGACGGAACCCGACCCCCTATCCATCCACACAGCAAGCGAATCCGATGTCCATGACGGATACCCTCCCCGCCGGCGGGGCCACGCACCTGGAGTGCACCCGCTGCGGCGCGACGTACGAGAGCGAGACGCTGCACCGCCTGTCGCCCTGCTGCGAAAAGCCGCTCTACCCGCGCTACGACCTGGACGCCATCGCCTCGCGGCTTTCGCGGGACCAGCTCGCCGGGCGCTCGGCGGACCTGTGGCGCTACGCCGAGCTGCTCCCCGTGCGCGATCCCGCCAACGCCGTCCGCCTGGGTGAGGGATGGACGCCCATGATCGACACGCCGCGGCTGGCGTCGCGCATCGGCGTGGCGCGGTGCTGGGTCAAGGACGAGGGGCAGAACCCCACCGCTTCCTTCAAGGCGCGCGGGCTGTGCATGGCCATCAGCCGCGCGAAGGAGCTGGGCATCCGCGAGGTGGCGCTCCCCTCCGCCGGCAACGCGGGGAGCGCCACGGCCGCCTACGCCGCCGCCGCCGGGATGGCCGCGCACGTCGTGGTCCCCCGCGACACGCCGCACCCCATCCTGGAGGAGATGCGGGCGCTGGGGGCGGACGTGGAATTGTTCGACGGGCTGATCACCGACTGCGCCGCGCGCGTGGCGGAAGGCTGCAAGGCGAGCGGCTGGTTCGACCTGTCCACGCTCAAGGAGCCGTATCGCGTGGAGGGCAAGAAGACGATGGGATACGAGGTCGCCGAGCAGCTGGGGTGGCGGCTGCCGGACGTGATCGTCTATCCCACCGGCGGCGGAACGGGGCTGGTGGGGATGTGGAAGGCGTTCGATGAGATGGAGCGGATGGGGTGGATCGGCTCCGCGCGGCCGCGGATGATCTCCGTGCAGGCCAGCGGGTGCGCGCCCATCGTCCGCGCGTGGGAGCAGGGGACGGAGTACGCGGAGCCCTGGGCCGGCGCGCACACCTACGCCAGCGGCCTGCGCGTGCCCAAGGCCGTGGGCGACTTCCTGATGCTGGATGCCATCCGCACCTCCGGCGGCGCCGCCCTGGCCGTGGACGACGACGAGATGCGCCGCTGGACGACGCTGGTGGGCGGCGACACGGGCATCTTCTGCGCGCCGGAAGGGGCCGCCACCGCCGCCGCCGCCGCGCACCTGGTCACCTCCGGCGTCATCCGCCCGGACGACGAGGTGGTGCTCTTCAACACCGGCAGCGGCTTGAAGTACGTGATCTGACGGATTGGGCTGCGGCTCAGCCCGGGCCCTGCGAGCCCCGTCCCGGAACGCGGAACCGGCCGGGGCGCGTCCGCCATCCGGGAGCACTTGACGGAACGTTCGGATCGGGCGATCGTGAGGTGTGACCAGTTTTCGGGAGGATGGATGAACGCGATCCGCGTGCTCAAGCACATCGACTCCGACCTCGTCCACATCCCCGAGCTTCGGGCGATGATGGGCCAGGACGTGGAGATCACGATCCGGACTCGGACCCCGGCGGCAGGCGGGGACGAACCGCTCGAAACGCTCGAAACCTTTCTCGGTGCGGCTCTGCATCGCCCAGCACCGAGCGAGGAAGAGATGGACGAGCTTCGTTCGATGGCGAAGACCGAGCCTGCCATTGCCGCCGCCCTTCGCATGGCTGAGCGGGGTGGCCTGGACGTGGAAACCATCCTCGGGATACGTAACGCCGATCGATGATTCTCACGGACACATCGATCCTGATCGACTGGCTGCGCATGCCCACCGTTCCGGTGGCTCGGGTTCTTGTAAACGAGCGGCCGGCAGTCTGCGGGATTACTGTCGCGGAACTCTATGCCGGCGTCCGGTCCCAGGCGGAGCAGACCGATCTCCAATCCACCCTGCGGAGGTTCGGCCACGTGCCGATCGACGAGCCGGTCTGGGAGCTCACCGGACGTATCTCCGGCGCAATGACCCGGCGGGGCACCAAGGTCAAGTTCCAGGACGCGGTGATCGCGGCGACAGCGATCCATGCTGAAGTCCCACTCTGGTGCCGGGACGTTCACTTCACCTGGATACAGACGGCGTTTCCCGAGCTGGACCTCTTCGACGAAGCCGCAGCCTGAGCCCTCGCGCGCCGGTCCCGGATTTGCCACGGGACCGGCGTGTTCGTGTGGAATGGACGTTTTCGGCTGACGGAGGGAAATGACCGTGACCGAAGTCGCCCGGCCCGGCGGACGCTATGGGTTCGCCGGCATCCCGCGGTGGATGGCACTGGCGCTGCCCATCATCCTGCTCGCGGGCATCGCCTTGGCGCGCACCAGCAGCAGCGTGAGCGCCACGTTCGGCCCCCGCGCGGGGGTGCCCGACTCCCTGCGCGAGCTGCGCGTGCCGGTGCCGCGCACGCCCCTGGCCATCCAGCCGCCCCGCTACCTGGAGCGCGCGGTGGAACGGCCGGACTCCGCCGAGTTGGTGATGCAGGCCATGGCGGACCGGTACCACATCACCGGCACCATGGCGAAGATGGTCCACGACGCGGCCATGGAGGTGGGGCTGGACCCGGAGCTGGCGTTCCGGCTGGTGCGGGTGGAAAGCGTGTTCGATCCCGACGCGGTGGGCGCGGGCGGCGCCGCGGGGCTCGTGCAGATGATGCCCGGCACGGCGCGCGACATCAATCCCGAGATCGACACCAAGAAGGAGCTGATGGACCCGCGCACCAACATGCGGCTGGGCTTCGGCTACCTGCGCGAGATGATCGAGCGCTACGAGAAGCATGGGGCCGACGCGGTGCGGCTGGGCGTGATCGCCTACAACCGCGGCGAGATTGCCGTGGACCGCGCCCTGCGCCGCGGCGCCGACCCGGAGAACGGCTACGGCAAGCGCATCCTGGGCCCCCGCGCCCACGGCGGGCAGGAGTACAGGGGAACCGGCATCCGCCCCCTCCCGTCCGGCGCGACCACCACGGACGAGTTTTCCGACGACGACGTGGACGATCCGTGAGGGGAGGACGAGCGAAGGGCCGGGCGTGCCGCGGTGGCGCGCCCGGCCCTCGATCCTTCCCGGGAGGTCAGCGGCCGCGGCGCGAGGGCGCGGCTTCGCGGATGGCCAGCTTGAGCGCGTTGACGCGGTTCTCTACGGCGCCGCGGCGGGGCAGCCCGTCGGAGAGCGCGGCCAGCACCTCGCCGGCGCGGTCGGCGGCGGCGGTGGCGCGGCACTGCACGGCGCGCTCCTGGATCTCCCGGGCCAGGGCGCGGGCCCGTCCGCGCTCCGGCTCGTCCACGAACAGGCCGCTGTTGTTGCGCGGCGCGCTCACCAGGGTGCCCAGCCGGTAGGCGTCGGCTTCCATCTCGTCGCACTCGGCGCTCCAGGCGCCGGGCCGCCCGCCATAGCCGCCGCCGTAGCCGGGACGGTCGTCGTCGTCGCGGTCCCGGTCGCGGCCGGCGTAGCGATCTTCGGTGGGCTCCACGAGCGCCAGGTAGACGATGGCCGTGGCCTGCGCTCGGTTCAGGGCCGGGCGGCGCGTGGTGGACCCCAGCAGCTCCACCCAGGCGCGGTTGATGGCGTGCACCTGCGCGTCGGTCAGGCGGTTGGGGCGATAGCCGTAGCGGCGCACGGCCTGGTCGATGAGCTGCTCGCTACCGGTGCCGCGCCAGCGGGCCACGCTGGCCTGGGCGTCGGCGGAGGTATGGGAAGCGGCGGCCAGGGCGAGCGCCAGGCCCGCGGCGTACAGGACTTTGCGGATGCTGAGCATGGTGTGGTCCCGGTGTGGCGTGGGATGATTGGGGATGGGTTGTTCTCGTGGCATTCATCCAGGGCAACGGGAGCGCCGCGATGGCCCCGGATGCGCATCCGCTTGTGCATCAAACACTTATCGCGGATCACGCATCACGGCCATCGGCTTCGATCGTCCGCTACAGAGGACACTTCCGCACGACGACGATGGCCATCGCTCGACCAGACTCTGGATTGTTCCTCATCGATCTCATCGAGCCTCGATTTCGAATGCGCCCCCGCGGACCTTGCCCGCGCATCCGGGTTCCGGCACGGGCACACTCTTACCGATCGCGATCATGTGGATGATGTGCCAGGACAGCCATCCGCCTCCGCTGCCACGATGGTGCCTCTTCGAAAAAACGCGGATAGCCGTCCCCTCGCCGGCAGCAGCCTCTCTACCAAGGGCCTGACGCATCCTGCTGCTCGCCGCCTTCTCCTCCGGTCCGCGATCGGACGTCGCGATGGCAATCATCCAGTACGGCCGTCCTTGCCGAAGGCCACAGGTGCGGGAGCGATGCGCCGCGACGGCCGGACACGAATCCGCCGAGTCGTGCAGGGGGGCCAGAGATCCTTGGCAGAGCAGCGGCTGCCGGCACGGGACGGCCATCCGCGTTTTTTGCAGGAGAGGATACTGGCCCCACGGCGCGGAAATCCGTCCAGGTACAGA
>DATING010000321.1:0-5219 GCA_035474555.1 Longimicrobium sp.
AGCGATTTGCCTGCTGTCATTGACTGCACCTCTGCTTTCGTATAAAGTCATGTACGTCGGCTGGGTGGCGTGAAAGATACGTTGCCCAGGACCGATGATCACCAGTTCGCCGCACACGCGGCGATACACGACCGGACCGAGAGACACGACCATGAAGAGAGCTGTTTTCGCCATTCTTTTCGCTGCCGGCCTGACCGCGTGCAGCCAGGACGCCACCGCTCCGGTGCAGACGACCGGCGCGCCGCTGGCCGCCGCCAGCGCCAACGTGACCCTAGACCAGCCGTTCGAGCTGCGCGTGGGCCGCAGCGCCACGGTCGCCGGCGAGGGCCTGACCGTGAGCTTCCAGGCTGTGCCGAGCGATTCGCGCTGCCCCACGGGCGTGCAGTGCGTGTGGGCCGGCAACGCCGTGGTGCAGGTGGTGCTCTCCAAGGACGGCAAGGCGTTCGGCGCCGAGCTGAACACCAACCTGGAGCCGACCTCGGTCGACTACCTGAACTACAACGTCGCGCTGGTGTCGCTGGCCCCGTACCCCACCAGCGGCGGCAGCATCTCGCAGTCGCAGTACCGCGCCACGTTCGTCGTGACCGAGACGGCGCCGTAATCGCCAGCGTCTGAAATCCGGGTTACAGGGGACAGGTTACAGGGTACAGCCTGCAACTGTGCACGGACTCAGCAGGAGATCATCGGAAGTCAGCAGGAAAACGGCCGGCGGTCCGGGACTTCTCCCGGGCCGCCGGTCTTTTTTGCGCGTATCCGCCAGAACGGCCGTGATCAGCCCTGGCCGCGTTCCGCGCGGTAGGCGGCGAGCTCGGCCAGGCGCTCGCGGCTCATCTCCGCCAGCGCGGCCTTCCACGACTCGCGGTACGGGCGCAGCGTTTCGACCAGCGTCTCGGTGATCGCCAGGTTGCGGAACCACTTGCGGTCCGCGGGGACGATGTGCCACGGGGCCGCGTCCGTGCTGCAGCGGCCCAGCGCATCCTCGTACGCCTCCTGGTATGCGTCCCAGTGCTCGCGCTCGCGCCAGTCGCCAGCGGAGAGCTTCCACGCCTTGCCCACCTCCTCCTCCCGCTCGCGCAGCCGCTTCTCCTGCTCCTCCTTGCTGATGTGGAGGAAGAACTTGAGGACGATGGTGCCGCTGGCAGCCAGCAGCGACTCGAAGTGGTTGATCTGCTCGTAGCGCGCCTTCCAAACGGGCTCCGGCACCAGCTTGTGCACGCGTACCACCAGCACGTCCTCGTAGTGCGAGCGGTTGAACACGCCAAAGATGCCCAGCTCCGGGGTGACCCGGTGGATGCGCCACAGGAAGTCGTGCGCCAGCTCGTGGCCCGTGGGCACCTTGAACGACTCCACGCGGCACCCCTGCGGGTTCAGGTTGGCCATCACGGCGCGGATGGCCCCGTCCTTTCCGCTGGTGTCCATCCCCTGCAGGATCATCAGCACGCTGTTCTTGCCCGCCGCGTACATCTCCTCCTGGATCTTGTCCAGCTCGCCGTTCAGCTCGGCGAAGCGGGCTTGGCCGTCCGCCTTTTCCATCCCCGACGTGTCCCGCGCGTCGTAGTCCTTGAGATGAACGTGGCTGCCCGGCTTGATGCGATGCGCGTGTGGCATGGGATGAACTTTCGTGACAGGGTCAGGTGGCGGATTCGGAACGTGAACCGTGCTGCCGGTGGCGCGAAGTGGACACTTGAAACGGGCGGCGGATTGGTGTACGTTCTGTCCCGAACTCGCAGCCAAGGAGGAACCATGAGTGCCGAGAAGCGTCCGCCCAAGATTCAGCGCCCTCCGGAGAAAAGTAATCTCGATCCCGTCGCCGTCCGCAAGGCGGTTCGAGCCGTGTTCGCGCTGCGTCAGGCCGAAGGCCGTCCAAAGCACACGCGGCGCCGGTAGCGTTCACCGCGGCGTCGTCTCCGCGGGCAGGTTTCCCCAGCACTTGCGAGGAAAGGGCCATGCGCCGGCCGTACACGAAGCAGGTGTTCATCAACTGCCCGTTCGATGAGGAGTATCAGCCCCTGTTCCAGGCGCTGGTTTTCGCGATCTACGCGTGCGGGATGGTCGCGCGCTCGGCCCGGGAGGCGGATAACGGGGCCGAGGTGCGCATCGAGAAGATCGTACGAATCCTCGGGGAATGCTGCCACAGCGTGCACGACATCTCGCGCGTGGAGCTGGACGCAGATTCCGGGCTGCCGCGGATGAACATGCCCTTTGAACTGGGCCTGTTCCTGGGCGCGCAACGGTTCGGAGACGCGCTGCAGAAGAAGAAAACCTGCATCATCTTCGATCACGAGCGGTACCGGTTCCAGAAGTTCCTTTCAGACATTGCGGGGCAGGATATCCGCGCACACCATGGAGAGCCGGCGGATCTCATCCGTGCCGTGCGCAACGCGCTCGCGACGACGCAACCCTCCGGTGTGCTGCTGCACTCAGCCGCCAGCATCGTGGAGCGCTACGGATGGTTTCAGCAGGATCTGCCGGAGATCTGCCGGATGCTGGGGATGGACCCGTACGACCTGGGGCACCGCGACCTGACGTGCCTGGTCGCGGAGTGGCTAGAGGTCGACGCGCAACGGGCCGCGAAAGCGGCCTGATCGTCGGGCCTCCGCCGAATCCATCGTCGAACCGGCCCGAGCACTTCGCTCTGCGCCTTTCTGCATCTGCGCGCCGGCGGTGGTGGAAGTGCGTTCGGCACGCCCGTCGCTTACCTTGTGCGGCGTCCCCTGCGGTGCATCCCTCCCGTCGCTGCGCCATGAATCCGCCACGCACTGAGCTCCCCATCGTCGCCCGCGCGGGCGGGCACGCGCAGCGCACGGCCCTGGTGGCGCCGGAGGGCACGTTCACGTACGCGCAGCTGCTTGACGCGTCCGCGCGGGTGGCCGCGGCGCTGCTGGACGGCGCGGCGGACCTGCACGAGGCGCGCGTGGCGTTCCTGGCCCCGCCGGGGTGGGGGTACGCCGCCGTGCAGTGGGGGATCTGGCGCGCGGGGGGCATCGCGGTGCCCCTGGCCGTCTCGCATCCGCCGGCGGAGCTGGAGTACGTGGTGCAGGACGCGGACGCTGCCATCGTCGTGGCGCACCCGGAGTTCGCGGAGGCGCTGCGGCCCATCGCGGCGCGCAACCATCGCCGCTTCATCCTCACGCCGGATGCGCTGGCCGCGGAGCCGGGCCCGCTGCCGGCCGTGGACGAGGCGCGGCGGGCGATGATCGTCTACACCAGCGGCACCACGGGGCGGCCCAAGGGCGTCGTCTCCACGCACGCCACCCTGCGCGCGCAGATCACGTCACTCGTGGAGGCATGGGCGTGGACGGCGGAGGACCGCACGCTGCTGGTGCTGCCGCTGCACCACGTGCACGGCATTGTGAACGTGCTGGCGTGCGCGCTGTGGGCCGGCGCGGCGTGCGAGATCCTGCCCCGCTTTGACGCGGACGAGACGTGGCGGGCCATCGAGAGCGAGCGGCTGACGCTGTTCATGGCCGTCCCCACGGTCTACGGCCGGCTGATCGCGGCGTTCGACGCGGCCTCGCCGGAGCGGCAGGCGCGGATGTCCGCCGGGTGCGCGGCCATGCGGCTGATGGTGTCGGGCTCCGCCGCGCTCCCCGTGCGGACGCTGGAGCGGTGGCGGCAGATCAGCGGGCACGTGCTGCTGGAGCGCTACGGGATGACGGAGATCGGCATGGCGCTGGGCAACCCGCTGCACGGCGAGCGGCGCCCCGGCTTCGTGGGCCTTCCCCTGCCCGGGGTGGAGGCGCGGCTGGTGGAGGAAGACGGTGCGGAGGTGGAGCCCGGGACGCCCGGCGAGGTGGAGATCCGCGGCGCCACGGTGTTCCTGGAGTACTGGCGGCGCCCCGAGGCCACGGCGGAAGCGTTCCGCGACGGCTGGTTCCGCACGGGCGACGTGGGGGTTGTGGAGAACGGCTACGTCCGCCTGCTGGGCCGGCGCAGCGTGGACATCATCAAGACGGGCGGCTTCAAGGTCAGCGCGCTGGAGATCGAGGAGGTGCTGCGCACGCACCCGGAGATCGGGGAGTGCGCCGTGGTGGGGCTGGAGGACGAGGAGTGGGGGGAGCGGGTGTGCGTGGCGGCGGAGACGGCGCCGGACTCCACGCTCACGCTGGAGGCGCTGCAGGCGTGGGCGCGCGAGCACCTGGCGCCTTACAAGCTGCCCCGTGCCCTGCGCCGCGTGGAGGCCCTGCCGCGCAATGCCATGGGCAAGGTGGTCAAGCCGGAGGTGTCGAAGCTGTTCGCGGACGCGGGCTGACCGGCCCCTGGTTGGCCGCTGGCGACGGTACCCTACTGAATGCCGCGAGCCGTCGGCGAGGTGCGCACGGCGGCGCGGGCGATCTCACGCAGCATCCCCCCGAACACCAGCTGGTGCACGGGATACAGTGAATACCAGTACCCTCTGCCGAGCACGCCGACGGGGTCGAACACCGCGGTCTGGCGAATCGTTGAGGAATCGCCGTTGCCGGTGACCTCGAACTCCAGCCACGCACGCCCCGGAACCTTCATCTCGGCGGCAAGCCGCAGCAGTCGGTCGGGTTCGTACGCCTCCACGCGCCAGAAATCCAGCGTGTCGCCGATCCGGAGCTCGGTGGGCGAAGATCGTCCGCGCCGGGTGCCTACGCCGCCGGCGAGCAGGTCCAGAAAGCCCCGTAGCTGCCACAGCCAGCTCCATGCGTACCATCCCGTGTCGCCGCCGATCCGCTGGATGGGGTGGAACGCGGCGGAGGGGGGCACCGGGACCGTCACCGTACGGGAGTCCACCAGTCTGCTGCCGAAGCGCGTGCCGCCCCACGACCGCGGCTCGCCTGCGGCGGAGAGCGCGTCTGACCAGCGCGATTCCGCGAACTGCGAGTCCTCTCCCGCGAGCGCCCGTCGCACCGCCTCCGCCACCCCCACGGGCCGCACGCCGAAATCGTGGAGCGCGGCACCGTCGCGCACCACCGTGGGGTGGACGATGCTCTGGATCAGCTTGCGCCCCACGCGCGCGTAGAGCGGCGTGACCAGGCCCAGCCAGAGGCTGGACAGGTAGGGGGTCAGGACCGGGACCGGGATCATGCGGCGGCGGATCCCGCGCTGGCGTGCGTACTCACGCATGATGCCGGCGTAGGTGACCTGGTCGGCGCCGCCGATCTCGTAGGTGCGGGATGCCTCGCCGGGGAGTTCCGGGGCCGCCAGCAGGAAATCCAGGACGTCGTCGATAGCGATCGGCTGCGCGAGGACGT
>DATING010000322.1:0-2067 GCA_035474555.1 Longimicrobium sp.
GCAGGCGCTGGCGGATGCCGTCGAGCGGCACGGGGTGACGACGCTGTGGCTGACCGCGGCGCTCTTCGACGCGGTGGTGGACACCGCGCCGGGGATGATCGCGGGGGTGTCGCAGGTGATGACGGGCGGGGAGATGGTGTCGGCCGCACACGCGCGCCGCGCGCTGGAGCTGAACCCGGGGCTGCGCCTGGTGAACGGCTACGGCCCCAGCGAGTGCACCGTGTTCGCCACCTGCCAGGTGGTGGATCCGGAGTTCGGCGGGGCGTCGCTGCCGGTCGGGCGGCCCGTGGGCGACCGGCGGGTCTACCTGCTGGACGGGTGGGGGGCGCCGGTGCTCGTGGGCGTGCCGGGGGAGCTGTTCGTGGGCGGGCCGGCGGTGGGGCGGGGCTACCTGGGCCGGCCGGGGCTGACGGCGGAGCGCTTCGTCCCCGACCCGTTCGCCGGGCAGCCGGGGGCGCGGATGTACCGCACGGGCGACCGGCTGCGCTGGATGGCGGACGGGCGGCTGGACTTCGTGGGCCGGGTGGACGAGCAGGTGAAGATCCGCGGCTTCCGGATCGAGCCGGGGGAGATCGAGGCCGCGCTGTCTTCACACGCGGGGGTGCTCGATGCGCGGGTGATCGTGCGCGAGGACGAGCCGGGAGGAAAGCGGCTGGTCGCGTACGTCGTCGGTGGGGTGGAGGCGGAGGCGCTGCGGGAGCACCTGCGGGAGCGGCTGCCGGAGTACATGGTGCCGGCGGCGATCCTGGTGCTGGAGGCGCTGCCGCTCACCCGCAACGGCAAGCTGGACCGCAAGGCGCTGCCGGCGCCGGACTATGCTGCCGGCGCTGAGCGTTACGTGGCGCCGCGCACGCCCGTGGAGGAGGTGCTGGCCGGGATCTGGGCGGAGGTGCTGCGCCGGGAGCGGGTGGGGGTGGAGGAAAGCTTCTTCGAGCTGGGCGGGCACTCGCTGATGGCCACGCGCGTGGTCTCGCGGATCCGCGAGGTCTTCGGCGTGGAGCTGCCACTCCGGGTGCTGTTCGAGGGTCCCACGGTCGGGGAGCTGGCGGGGCGCGTGGAGGAGATGCGCCGCGCGGAGCTGCCGGTGCTGCCGCCGGTGATGCCCGTGGAGCGCACGGGGCCCCTGCCGCTTTCGTTCGCGCAGGAGCGGCTCTGGTTCCTGGACCGGATGGAGCCGGGGAGCACCACCTACAACATTCCCGTGGCGTGGCGCCTGGGGGGTGCCCTGGACGAGACGGCGCTGGAGCGGAGCGTGAGCGAGATCGTCCGGCGTCACGAGGCGCTGCGCACGGTCTTCAGCGAAGTCGATGACGCGCCGGTGCAGGTGGTGGTGCCCTTCGACGGGTTCGTCGTGCCGGTGGAAGACCTGTCCGGATTGGGCGAGGCGGGTCGCGAGGCGGCGGTGAGGCAGCGCGCGGGCGAGGAGGCGCGGCGGCCGTTCGACCTGGCCGCGGGGCCGCTGTTCCGCGCGGTGCTGCTGCGGCTGGGCGGGGAAGACCACGTGCTGCTGCTCTCGATGCACCACGTGGTCAGCGACGGGTGGAGCATGGGGGTTCTGTTCCGCGAGCTGTCGGCACTCTACGCGGCGTACCGGGAGGGGCGGGAGTCGCCGCTGCCGGAGCTGGCGGTGCAGTACGCCGATTACGCCGTGTGGCAGCGCGAGCAGCTGGAGGGCGAGGTGCTTGACCGGCAGCTGGCGTACTGGCGGGAGCGCCTGGCGGGCGCGCCGGCACTGCTGGAGCTGCCGACGGACCATCCCCGCCCGGCCGTGCAGACGTTCCGGGGGGCGCACGAGCAGGTTGAGCTCTCCCTGGAGCTGCTGGAGCGTTTGCAGGCGCTGGGGCGGAGCGAGGGCGCGACGCTGTACATGACGCTGCTGGCCGCTTTCCAGGTGCTGCTGTCCAGGTACAGCGGGAGCGATGACATCGTCGTCGGCAGCCCGATCGCGGGGCGGACGCGGAAGGAGACCGAGGAGCTGATCGGCTTCTTCGTCAACACGCTGGTGCTGCGCACGGACCTCCGTGGAGACCCGAGCTTCCGCGAGGTGCTGGGGCGGGTGCGGGGCGC
>DATING010000323.1:0-1989 GCA_035474555.1 Longimicrobium sp.
CCGCGGCGGACCGTTCCGGGTCCGCCGCGGCGTTTCTTTACGGCCGGGATCTGCCAGCGTCAGCCGAGCTTGGCGACGTTCGCGGCGGCCGGGCCCTTGGCGCCGTCCACCTGGTCGTATTCGACGCGGTCACCCTCCACCAGGGTGCGGAAGCCGCTCCCCGCGATGGACGAGTAGTGGACGAAGCAGTCCTTGTCCCCGTTCTCCGGCGTGATGAACCCGAAGCCCTTGGCGTCGTTGAACCACTTGACGGTGCCTGTGTTACGCATGGCAGTGCTCCCAAAACTGGTTGTTCTCCGGGCGGGACGTCATCCGACCGGCAAGGCTGCGTGGGCAAAAGCGCCCCCACGCCGGGCTAACGGCCGTCCGGAAGTGGAGCGGCGCGTCGCGGATACAGGGCGAAGCTCAGCGCGTGTACAGGGCTGTCCGGGGACGGCTGCGTCGTGCGGAAGACCACCGGGAAGTACCTGGCAAGGGACTGCGAGCGCGGGCTGATATCGCGGAATGTGTCGCAAACAGGTACCAACGTAATTCACGACTCTGATTGCGTCAAGATTTCGCTTCACGCCCGATCCCCCGCTCTCTGTATACGTTCCCGCCCTGGCAGGCGTACAGTGCTAATTCCCTCGCACCTGGCACCGCATCGCCCCCGCCCCGGCGACCGTCCCCACCGCGCCATCCCGTCCCCGGGACGCCCTTTCCTGAACGCCGAAAGCCCCGCGGGCGCAGCGGGGCTTTCGGAGACAAGGAACCGGCGGGCGTCCCTTCAGCGGTAGCGATCCGCCAGCCGCGCGGGGTCGGCGCCAAGGGCGAACTCCAGGCGCAGGCGCCACATGAGCGCGATGGTGCGCCACACGCCGCGCTCCTCCCAGCGCCGGCTGGAGGTGACGACGCGTGCGCGCAGGCACAGCGGCGCCCCCATCCCGCGCAGCGTCTTCGACAACACGACGTCCTCCATCAGCGGGATCTCCGGAAAGCCGCCGGCGCGCGCGAACCAGTCCCGCCGCACAAAGATGGCCTGGTCGCCCGTGGCGATGCCGGTGAGGCGCGAGCGGGCGGCCATCATCCGCTCCACCACGCGCAGCATGGGATGCGCGCCGGAAAGCCGCACGTCGAACCGTCCCCATCCCTGCCCCGTCGTCCGCAACCCGCCGAGCACGAGCCCGTCCGCCCCCTCCGGCAGCCGCGTGTCCGCGTGGAGAAAGAGCAGCACCCCGCCCGTCGCCACGGCGGCGCCCGCGTTCTGCTGCCGCGCGCGCCCGCGAGCGGACGAGACGACGCGATCCGCCAGTGCGCGCGCCAGCTCCGGCGTGCCGTCCGTGCTGCCGCCATCCACCACCACCACCTCGTGCCCGCGCGCGCGCAGCGCCTGCAGCGGCGCCAGCGTATCGCGGATCCCCGTCGCCTCGTTCAGCGCGGGGATGATGATGGAGATGCGTTCGGCGTCGGGCGGCATGCGGAAGGGGTCGACGGGTGGATGGAGACGCGGATGTCCCCTGCGGCGAAGGATTTGCGAATGTGGGGCCGCATCCGCCGATGAACCCGCGGCGGCCGTTGATCCGTACGGAGGAGCAGGGTTCGCGACGGAGCGATGGAAGCCGCCGCAACGACAGCGGAAAGCCTCACGAACTGCCTGAGGCTTCAACGGCGGTACTTCGCCCCGGTGCACCGGCTCCGTGGGTGCACGAGCCGTCGGCGAAGGCCGACATCACGTCTTCGGTGCCGCGAATTCATTCGCCGGGGGCGCGGACTCGCCCCCGCGCCCGGCACCCCGTGATGGCCCCGGAGCCGTCACTTTCGCACTTTCGCACTTTCGCACTCACGCACTCACGCACTTCCGCACTCACGCACTCATCGAATGGCATCCAACCCCCTGCGCGACCTGTTCTTCGGCCCGGACCGGCGCGCGCTGGTGAGCGTGGCGGCCCCGCGGCGCAGCTTTGCCGACGTGGTGCTGCCGCCCAGCACCCGGCGCGCGCTGGACAACGC
>DATING010000324.1:0-1773 GCA_035474555.1 Longimicrobium sp.
CTGCAGCACGCGCTCCCGGTCGCCCTCCACCTCCGGCACGCCCTCGTCCACCTCCGCCGCCAGCTCGATCCCCTTCTCCGCCGTCAGCGGCGCGAACGCCTCCACGGACTCGGCGACGACGGCGCGGGGGTGCCAGCTGTCCCACTCGATGGAAAGCCCGCCCTGCTCGATGCTGGCCACGTCCAGCAGGTCCTGCCGCAGCCGCTGCATGCGCCGCGCGAGGTCGCGCACGCTGGCCACGCGCTGGCGCACGTCCTCCTGCTCCGGCGGCAGCGTCTTGAGGAGCACACTGGTGTTCACGACGATGGCGCTGAGCGAGTTGCCCAGGTCGTGCGACACCACGTGCAGCACGTCCTCGCGCGCGTGCACGGCGGCCTGCGCGGCGGCGGTGGCCTCGCGCGCCTGCTCCAGCGCCTGCGCCAGGGCGCGCTCGGCCTCCTTGCGCTCGGTCACGTCGCGCAGCACGGCGGTGAACCATCGCTGCGCCCCCAGCTCCAGCCGGGAGATGCTGGCCTCGGCGGGGAACCGCTCGCCGTTCTTGCGGACGCCGAAGATCTCCTGCCGCTCGCCCATGCGCTTGGCCACCACGGGCCCGGCGGCAAAGCGGCGCAGGTGGTCGCCGTGGCGGTCGCGCACGTCGGCGGGGATGAGCACGTCCAGCGGCTGACCCACGATCTCGTGCTCCTTCCATCCGAACACCGTCTCGGCGCCCTTGTTGAAGTGCACGATCCGCTGCTCCTCGTCCACGGAGACGATGGCGTCGCTGGAGATGGAGATGATGCCGGAGAACTTGGCCTCGGAGGCGCGCAGGGCCTCCTCGGCGCGGATGCGTTCGGTGATGTCGCGCAGGATCATGGCGTAGCCGGGCAGGCGCCGGCCCTCCTCGCTTTCCAGCGGCGACAGGATGACGTGCGCCAGCACCCGCGTCTGGTCCGCCCGGTATCGCCATCCCTCCACCTCGAACCGTCCCGCCTGCGCCAGCCGCAGCTCGCGCTCAGGGCGGCCCAGCTGCACGTCCTCCGGCGGATAGAAGACGGAGACGTGGCGGCCCATGATTTCCTCGTCCGCGTAACCCAGCACGGCGCGCGCACCCGGGTTCCAGCTCGCAACGCGGCCCTGCACGTCGAGGGCGAAGATGGCCTCGTCGCGCACGCAGTCCAGCAGCAGCCGGGAGAAGGCGTCGTCGGGGGGCGCGTTGCTCATTCGTAAATCCGGGCCTTCCAGTCACTTGTCGGGGTGGGATGCAGGCCCAACGTAAAACGCGCCGTCCCGGTGCGGAAGCCCCGCCGTTCAAAAATCCCCTACACAAAGATTCCGCACACCCCCACAGGCCGGCGCGCCCGTCCCGACAGACCGGGGCCGCCGCCGCGGCGATCTTGGTACCACGTTCGGCGCGGACCGGGTTCGGCGCGCCGCGGGACCAGGGCGGCACAAGGAGGGATCCGTGAGCGCCACGATCATGAAGACGCGGTGGGAGGCGAGCCTGCGGGAGTTCTCCCGGCGCAACGCCGGCCGCACGACGCGGCTGGAGATCGACCACGACGAGCTGGGGGCGCAGTGGCAGGAGGTGGCGCTGACGCTGCGCGGCGTGGGGCTGGATCCGCGCAACGGCCACATCGAGATCATGCTGGACGACGGCGAGCGGATGGGCGCGCATCTCACGCACAGCATCCGCCAGGCGACGGACGTGGCCGTGCTGCGCGGCACCGACGGCCGCGACACGGTGCTGCGCATCGCCCATCCCGGCGGCCAGAGCCTGCTGACGCTGACGTG
>DATING010000325.1:0-4230 GCA_035474555.1 Longimicrobium sp.
GCCGCGGCGAAAGTAGGTCTGCTCCATCGGGGGCGTGGGGGCGCGTTTCGGGCCGGCCGCGGGAGGCGTCCGGTACGTGTGAAAGTTAACCTCGTCCGCCCCCCGCCGCTACCGACTCGGGGCGGAAGCTGTTGAGATGAAGGGGGTTAGACCCCAGCCAACGCGGCTCGTTCCACGCCCCCGGCGAGCGCCTGCAGACGAGCGTTGACTTCAAGTCCCCCGCGTTCTATCCATTCACTATCCCACGCCAAATACATCTGGCCTACATACGCTTTGCTCACTGGCTTATGACACGCACATGCCCTGGAATTGGACCGAGGTCGTGTCGATCAGCGCGGTTCTCGCGACTGCGCGCTCCGTAGTTGGGCTTGCACATGGGCGCACCGCCGGCGAAAGCGGGCACGGGTAAATCGGAGGACTGGCGAAGGATGAAGAGCGGGCAGACTGCAATGCAGTCTGCCCGCCTGCTTTCCACATCATCTGTTGATTTTAGATCACCCGCCGCGCATGCTTCTTGCCCGCCCGGCGGGTTCGTAAACCGGCGTAGACACGCACGTTCGCACTCTCGCTCATTCGCACTGTGGCCAAGCCCGTCAAGCACAAGGGAAAACTGCTCGGCGGCGCGCCGCGCACGGGAAAGTGGGCCAAGCAGCCCGAGGACACGCGCCTGGGCGGCCGCTACCGCGGCTCGCTGATCGGCGTGGGCGTGCTGGGGCTGGTGTTCCTGCTGGGCATTGGCGGGTACCTGTTCTGGGCCGATTCGCAGCTGCGCGCGGGGCTGCTGCGGCAGGAGCAGGAGGCGCGGCGGCGGCCGGACTGGGTGCCGCTGACGGAGCTTCCGCCCTACGCCCGCCACGCGTTCGCCGCCGTGGCCGACACGACGTCGTTCGCGCGCCGCAGCCAGCGGCGGGGCGAGCCGCTGCCGTCCGTGAGCCGCGAGATGGTGCAGCAGATCCACCAGCTGACGGACGAGCTGCCGGACCAGGCGCGGGGGCAGACCATGGCCCCGCTGCTGGAGGCGCGCACGTCGCCCGACCGGCTGCTGGAGCTGTACATCAACCGGGTGTACATGGGGCGGACGGAGAACTGGCCGCTGTACGGGGTGCAGCACGCCTCGCAGGAGTTCTTTGGCAAGGACGCGCGGCGGCTCACGGTGGGGGAGGCGGCCACGCTGGCCGGCATCCTCCTTCCCCCGCGCCTGCAGGACCCGGAGGGGCAGCCGGGCGCGGTGGGAACGCGGCGCAACGAGGTGCTGCTCTACCTGCTGAACGCGAAGAAGATCGACGAGGCCGCGTACCGGGCGGCCCGGGCGGAGCCGCTGGCGTTCCAGCCGGGCGAGGACTACGCGCCCATGTCGCGGCCGCCCGACTGGAGGACGAGCGAGGTGCCCGTCATCCGCCTGCCGGAGGCGCTGCGGCCCCGGCCGGATTCTGCCGGGGCGCCGGCGGCGACGAGTCCCGCGCAGTAGCCGCCGCGGCCGCCGTATCCGCCCGTCGCGGCGAGTCGGCACGGGCGGGGACGGGGGCGGGCGCCTCGGCCTTGGAAAGGTGGAGCTCCAGCAGCCGCCACTCGCCCTCGCGGCGCAGAAACACGCCGGAGGCACGCAGCCACTGCGCCTCGCCCCCGGCGCCCACCACCGGCAGCAGCTCCAGGTGCGTGGCGAACCATCCCAATCCACCTTCGCGCGTGGCGGCCTGCACCCGCAGGTCCGGCGTGCGCGCCACGGCCCCCCTGGGCAGCCGCAGGGTCGCCAGCGCATCGGCGATGCCCTGGGGCCCAAAGCGGGGGCGTCCGTCGTTGAACTGCACCCCCATCACGTGCGCATCCGTCGTGGGGTTCAGGGCCGCCAGGGCGTCGGCGCGGTTGCCGCGGGCCAGCGCCTCGCGAAAGGCGCCCACCCGCGTGGCCAGCTCCTCTTCGGACTCGCGGCGCTCCACGACGGCGGGGTCGCGCGGGTCCAGGTACTTCTCCGGCGTGCGCTCCACGCTGCAGGCGGCCAGGGCCAGCACGGCGGCGGCCACGGAGACGGTTCGGTGCACGAGGGGTCCTTCGGCTGCGGGTTGATCGCGGGTGCTGCGAACCGACAAGATGCGCGGCGGGTACGGAGTGTCAAGCGCCGTGCCGCTCCATCCGTCCCGTTGTGCGGGATGCCTTGACGGGGAGGACGCGTTTCATCATCGTCCAACGCAGACTCAACCCCTCACGCGGTACGTTGCTGATGATCTGGTTCGGCAAGCCCTTTTCCGAGGTCCTGTTCACGCCGCCCGCCGGCGTTGCGCCCGTGGGCGACGAGACCGCCCGGATGGAGCACGCGCTCCGCTGGGTGGCCGCCCGCGATCCGCACCTGGAAGGCCCCGCGCTGGTGGACGCCCTGGCCGGCACCGGCTGGGTGGACCGCGCCGAGGCCGCCCGGCTGCTCCCGTGTTTTCGCCACTTCGACCCCGACCGCTACTTTTCCGAGGCGCTGCGCAGCCTGTCCTTCCGCGGGCCCACGGCGGCGGGCGAGTTCCGGCAGCGCATCGGGCGGGTGATGGAGGACCTGACGGGTGCGGCGGCGCTGGGCACGGCGGGGGCGGAAGAGGTGGTGCGCTTTGGCGCGGGCGACCGGCAGGGCGTGGTGTTCGCCTATCCGCAGGTGCAGTTCTCGCTCGGCGGCGAGTCGGCCAAGGCGGTGGCGGCCGCGGCGGAGGAGATGCCGGACGCGCTGGTGATCGTCGCGCGCAACTTCCAGGAGGGCACGGCGGGGCAGCTCGCGGCCATGCTGCGTGACACGGAGGTGCCGGGCACGCTGGTGACCGTCAACCTGCTGCTGGGCATCCGCGCGACGACGCTGCGGTATCAGCCCGGGGCGGAGCGGGTGATCGAGCTCCTGGGCAGCGGACGGCCCCTGCGCTCGCGCGACGTGGCGGTGCTGGGCGACCGCAGCAACTGACGACGACGACCGATCGACGGGCTGGGCCGATGGATTCAGGGCGGAGTGGATGGATGATGCGAAGCGGATCGGCTGGGTGCCGGTCCGCTTTTCGTTTGTCCGGATGATTTCGGGGACGGGGAAGGTGACGGTTCCGCGGGATGTCGAGAGCGGGATGGGCCAGCGCGGATTGGCGAGGGCAGACGGCGAATCCCGGGGATCGGGAGGAAGTCGAGGGGGCGGCAGGCCAGGAAGCGCGGAGGGCGAGCGCGGGCGACGAGCGCCGGTGGGGCGAGGGCGCGGCAGAAACACGAGCGAATGAATTCGCGGCTACCACTTCACGCTGTCCGCCTCCGCGGACACAGATCGAGGTGTGGAGGGGGCGCGGCGCGAAGCGGGGTGCCCTCCGAAATTTCCCGCGGCGGCGGTCTCCAGCGCGCGGTTGATGGATTGCTCCCATTCCACCATCCAGCCGTCGTACTTGCTGGTCATCTCCTCCACGGCACGGTTGCCGGCGGGCGTGAGCGCGGTCAGGGTATAGGTGATCTGGGCCTGGGTCTGGTCCGCCTCCCCCGGCCGCAGGCGCACGTCCACCATGACGGCGTGCACCCCGGGCGTCACGCGCGAGTAGCGCACGTGCGCCGGCGGCTCGTGCGCGGTGATCGTCCAGGTGGTCTCCTGCCCCTCCGCGCCTGTGACGAACACGCCGCCTTCCTGGGCGCGCCCGTCGAGCGGGTGCAGCCAGCGCGGATCCCAGCCGGGTGCCCAGGCGCGCTCCCCCTCGGGCTCGAACAGGGGGAACGCGTGCTCGGGCGGCGCGCGCAGGACGATGATGGCCGTGCGCGTCTCGTGCAGGGGCGTGAAGCTGGATTCCATGGCAGGGCTCCTTTCCCGGTCGATCAGGGCGCGTCGGGCGATTCGTGGAGCTTGTGGCTCACCTCCATCCCGTAGTCCATGCCGTAGACGTCCTTCAGCTTGCGGATGAGCTCCTGGGTGTCCGGCCCGAACGCCGTCTTGCCCTCGAACGCGTGCAGGACGATCCCCTCCAGCAGGTCGCCCATCGACAGGTCGTGGTACTCGGCCAATGCCTTGAGCACCTTCACCAGCCGCTTCTCCATCCGCGCGCCGATCTGGACCCGCTCTACGTGCATGATCAAGCTCTCCGTGGGTGTTGTTACCATGGTAACAATGACAACGTAGCTGGCGGGAGTCAAGGACGGAAAGCGGAGCGTTGCGGCAAGGGCGAGGGGCGAGGGCGGCGGGGGGCGAGGGCGGCGGGGGGCGAGGGCGGCGGGGGGCGAGGGCCGCGGGGGGAGGAG
>DATING010000326.1:0-4182 GCA_035474555.1 Longimicrobium sp.
CCACGCGCCCGGAGGGTTTGCGATGCGGACTTCATGGTGGATTCGGCACCTCGTCTTCGGCTCGGCGGTCGCGGGCGCGCTCGGCTTCGGCGGGGCGCAGGCACTGGCATCACAGCCGGCGCGCAACGCCTGTGACAACCCGGGGGAGATCTATGTGGGCACCTGCCCGTCCCTCCAGTGCGGAAGCCTGTGCGCCAGCGGATTCGGCGTCTGCAAGGGCGGATGCTGCAGCTGCAAGTACGAGATGTGACCGCTACCGCTCCGGTGGGGCCATCGCCTCCACCGCTGGCTCATCCTCCTGGAGGAGGCGTTCCCATGCAGCGGGCTCACTCGGTGGCCCTCGCCATGGGGCTCCCCGTGGCCGCCGGCGCGGACGCTACCTGCTTTGCGGCGTGACCGCACCCCGGGTCCGGCATTTCCGGGCCCACCCCCTTCAACACCGAGGTGAAAACATGAAACGAATCCACTGGATGGCGGCCTCCGTGGCCCTGGCCCTGGCGGCCGGCGCGGACACGGGCACCGCGAGCACGGCGTCCCTCCCGTTCACCTGGGACATCTCCAACCCGGTTGCCGGTCTCCCCGCCTACGAGACGTGCGGGCACAGCGTCTGGTACAACCAGAGCTCCCTCCCCGTGGACTGGGCGGTGAACGGCGTGGTCGTGGCCCTGGACGTGAACGGCATCAACCACACCAACGACGGCTCGCCGTACACCCTTTCCGTGGGGCAGGTCAGCGGGGGAGTGTTTACGGCCTCCTACTCCGAGACCTTCTATCCGAGTGAGCTGGCCCGGCCGTGCAAGGTCATGTGATGCGCGTGGTGCGGCCGCATCCGGCCGCACCGTCCTTTCTCCCCGCGAGGTGACGGATGACGCACGCTTCCTGGATGCTGCCCCTGGCGCTGGTGGCGGGCACGGCCGCCGCGAGCGCCCCTGACGCAAAGGCGCCGGCCTTTGGGTACGACATCGTGACGCAGGTGAGCATCCCCGCCGGGGTGAGTTGCGGGCACTATCCCTGGGACAACGGCAACGGCGTGGGCGCGGTGGACTGGGCCGTGGACGGCGTGGTGGTGGCGGAGAACGTGTCCAGCGGGATCAACTACCAGAACAACGGCGTGCCCTACACCGTCGCGTTTGGCGAGGTGAACGGCGGTGTCTTCACGGAGTGGTATTCGGAGACCTTCTACCCGGTGGCCGACACCAGCGGCGGCCCGCCCCCCGCCTGCCTGGAGGTCTGACTCCGCGCAATCCGTGGCAGGTGCAGGTCCGCGCGATCGAGCCGCCCGTCCCTCCCGGACCGGCGGCTTCTTCGTGTCCGCCGGATGGGGACCCTCCCGACAGGGCGTGCTTCTACCGATCGCGATCGGGTGGATGCCGTGTCCGGGCGAACTTCCGTACCGTCGCATCGCTCTCGCGCGTACGGTGTTGGAGAAGATTGCGGCGCTGGATGATGGCGACGTGACGACCGGACGCGAATCGGACGGCGAGCGGCAGGATGCCAGAGATCCTTGGTAGAGGGGCCGCTGCCGGCGAGGGGACGGCATCCGCGTTTTTCCGGAGAGGCACGATGGTCGTGCGGAGGCGGATGCCCGTCCTGGCACATCATCCACATGATCGCGATCGGTAAGCGCGTGCCCGCGCCGGAGATCCGGGTGGACGGCGGGACGCTGCGTGGATCGGGCCTGGACCCTTGATGCGCGTCGATGCCGGCAGCCGGGTGCAGCCTGCGTCTCGCCTCATCGATCATCGATGTTGATGACCGGAGCCGGGACGGAGGTTGCAGGACCCCGGGCGCGTTTCACGGGGCGGAACGGGGCGCTTGCAGAATCGTTTTGACCCCGCCCCCGCCCGACGGCGATCATTGTCTCCGTTACACCCACACGGAGACACGCCGATGACGACGATGAACGCTTCCACGCCGCCCGTCCTTCTGCCCGCCGTGCGCCCCCGCGTCCCCGGTGATCCTGCCGACGAAGACGCGGGGGAGGGCTGATCCCATGTACGCCATGGAGACGCGCGGGCTGACGCACCGCTTCGGCGGCGGGGACCCCGTCGTGCGCGACCTGGACCTGCGGGTGCCCACGGGGAGCATCTACGGCTTCCTGGGCCCCAACGGCGCGGGCAAGACGACCACGCTGCGCCTGGTGCTGGGACTGCTGGGTCAGCAGGCGGGCACCATCCACCTCCTGGGCCGCCCCCTGCGGCGCCACCGTGAAGCGCTGCTCCGCCAGGTGGGCTCGTCCATCGAGAGCCCGTCGCTCTACGCCCACCTCACGGCGCACGAGAACCTGCGCATCTGGCAGCTGGTGTTCCGCTGCCCTGCGCGCCGCATCGGCGAAGTCCTGGCCCTCGTGGGGCTGGAGGATACCGGGAGCAAGCCCGCCGGCCAGTTCTCGCTGGGAATGAAGCAGCGGCTCAGCCTGGCCGTGGCGCTGCTGCACGAGCCGCGGCTGCTCGTGCTGGACGAGCCCACCAACGGGCTGGATCCCCACGGCATCGTGGAGATGCGCGACCTGCTCGTGCGCCTTAACCGCGAGCATGGCACCACCATCGTCGTATCCAGCCACCTCCTTTCCGAGGTGGAGCGGCTCGTCACGGACGTGGCCATCATCAGCCGGGGCAGCCTGCGGTTCCAGGGCCCCCTGGCGGAGCTGATGGCGCGGCGGGACGAGGCGTCGTTCATCACCGTGGACACCACGGACAACGCCCGCGCGCTGGCGGTGATCGCCGCGGGCGGGTGGGCGGCCCGGCCCCACGAGGGAAAGGTGCGGGTAGCGCCCCTGCCACCGGCGGAGCTGGGCCGGATGAACCGCTGCCTGGTGCTGGACGGTCTGGGCGTGCACGAGATCGCCGCCGGCGGCACCCGGCTGGAAACCCTCTTCATGGACCTGGTCCAGGACTGACCCGTGATCGCATCTCCGTGGCCCGTGCTCCGGGCGGAATGGCTCAAGCAGCGGCGCAGCTTGGCCGGATGGCTCATCCTGGCCGGCGGCCTGTTCACCCCGCTCATCATCTTTGCCGTGCGCCTTCGCCAGAACCGCGGCCTGCCGGCGATGTACGCGGCCAGCGGGTTCTGGGAAAAGCACTGGACGCAGTCGTGGGAATCGATCACCATCATGATCCTGCCCATGATGGGGATTCTCATCACGGCCCTGGTGGCGCAGATCGAGTTCCGCAACAACACCTGGAAGCAGGTGCACGCCAGCCCGCTGCGGCCGGCGGCGGTCTTCTTCGCCAAGCTGGCGGTGATCCTGGCCATGCTCCTGCAACTGTTCGTGGTGCTGAACGCGGGCGTGTACCTTTCCGCCGTGGTCCCGGCGCTCCTGTTGGGGCACGCGCAGCCCGCGGACCCCGTGCCCGCGGGGCTCTTCCTGGCGCGCAACCTTCGCTTTTTCGTGGACTGCCTTCCCATCGTGGCGCTGCAGTACGCCCTGTCGCTGCACTTCAGGAACTTCATGGTGCCCGTGGGCGCCGGCATCGGCGTGTGGATCCTCACCATCGGCCTGTTCAACACGCGGGTGAGCCACCTGCTCCCCTTTTCCTATCCCGGGCTGGACTACATGATGGATTCGGGGTACCGGACCGGGGCCGGGCTCCCCGCGGGGATCCAGGCCATGGCGCTGGGCACCTTCGCCCTCTTTACCCTGGCGGGGTACGCCGTGTACGCGGGAAAGAAAGACCGGGGATCGTGAAGCGCGGCGTGGTCGCGCTGCTGCACGGGGGCTACTGGGCCGCGTACCTGCTGCTGCTGGCGCTGCTGCTGGCCGTGCTGCGCCTGCAGCTGGCGGAGGCGCGGCCGTTCCTCACCCCCCGGCTGGCCGCGCGCCTGGCGGGGGTGGCGGTGGCGCCCAACGCGGCCGCGTTCTACCTGTCGTACCTCGTCCTCTTTCCGCGCCTGCTGGCGCGCCGCCGGGTCGCGGCGCTGCTGGCGGCCGGCGCGGCCGTCAGCGTGGGGTGCGCGGCGCTGGCCCTGCTGGGGACGTGCCTGGCGCCCGGCGGGGCGGGGCCCGTGTGCGCCTCGCCGGGGGAGGCGGCGGGGGTGCTGGCGTGGCTCGCGCCCGTCGCGGGGCTGCACGCGGCCGCGGCGCTGGTGATGCGCGGGTTCGTGGGGTGGTACGGCGACCTGCGCGTCAAGGAGGAGCTCGCCCGCAAGACGCACGAGGTGGAGACGGCGCTGGTGCGGTCC
>DATING010000327.1:0-5633 GCA_035474555.1 Longimicrobium sp.
TCCGGAAAGCGGTCGCGCACCAGGGCCAGGAAGGTGCCGTCGCCGCAGCCGTAGTCCAGCAGGGGCGCGCCGGCGTACGGCTGGACGATGCGCAGGGCCGTGCCAAAGCGGCGCGCGTGGCTCCATCCGATGAGCCCCCGCCCGAACAATTGCTTGCGCGCGTACTCGCCCCCGCGCAGGGCGTCCGTGCTCGTGGGGGGGCCGCTCACGGGCGGCACCGGGGGCTCACTCGTGGCGCACGTCCATGTAGACGACGGGCATCAGCAGGGTAATGGCGTAGAACACGGCCGCCCCGGCCACGGCCAGCGTTCCCATGCTCATGGCGCCCACCATCACTCCCCAGGCCATGGGATCGGCGCTGCCGCCCATCCGCGTGCCCAGCATGGGGTGCGTCATGGGAAAGCGGGTGCCAAAGATGGAGAACAGCACCGGCGCCATCAGCATCGCCAGGCCGGAGACCGTCATCAGTGCGGTGCGCCGCAGGTCCGACCGCGACAGCCGCACGCGCGCGTTGGGCCGCTGCTTTCTGCGCTTGTGGACGAGCGTGCGCCGCACCAGCATCCACGCCACCAGCAGCCAGCTGTAGATGACCGCACCCAGCACCAGCGGCGCCAGCAGCGGGGCACCCGCCACCCGCTCGGGAGTGAGCACCAGCCCCACCACGACGGCGTTCACGGCCAGGCAGGCCACCCCCGCCCCGAGCGCAAAGGCTTCTTCGCGTTGCATCGTCCCTCGTCCAGATCGCGGTAAACATACTGCTCGTTGGGGTCATATTATGTTGTTTCCGCGCAGAAGGGGAGATTTTTGTTTCCGCCGTGCCGAAGCCGAGGCGAATCCTCACCCCGCGCGCCCCTTCACCAGGGCGCGGAAGAAGTCCAGGTGCCGGCGCGCCACGACCGGCAGGGCGAACTCCGCCGCCACGCGGTCCAGCCCCCGCGCCGCGAGCGCCGCGCGCCGGGCGGGATCCGCCAGCAGCGCGTCCAGGGCGCGGGACCAGGCGGCCGCGTCGTCCTCCGGCGCGACGACGCCCGCGTCGCCGATGACGTGCGGGATCTCGCCACTGCCGCTGCCGATGACGGGGACGCCGCACGCCATGGCCTCCGTGAGCATCCGCCCCAGCTGCTCCTTCCAGCGCGGCGTCGTGCGGCTGGGCGCGCAGAGCAGGTCCATCGCGGCCAGGTAGCGCGGCACCTCCGCGTGCCCGACGCCCGTGACGATCCGCACGCGCTCCCCGTGCCCCGCGGCCCACGTCCGCAGTGCGGATTCCATCGGCCCGCCGCCCACGAACAGGGCGCGCCAGGGATGCGCCGATCCATCGAGCGCGCGCATCAGCACCTCCAGCCCCTTCTCCGGGACGAAGCGGCCCAGGTAGCCGGCCACGGGCGGTCCTGCATCCGCCCATCCCAGCGATGCGCGCACCGCCGCGCCGGCCGCGGAGTCGGGGCGAAAGAGCGACGTATCCACCCCGGGCGCGATCACCCGGTGCGGACGCGACGCGTAGCCGGGTCGACGCTCCAGCGCGTCCTCCACCGTCCGGCCGAAGGCGATCCACCCCGTCGCGCGGCTTAGGGCGAAGCGCTCCGTCCAGCGGAACGGCGGCGGATAGCGCTTGGGCAGGTTCTGGAAGGTGGCGAAAACGAGCTTCGCCTCCTGCGGCGTCCATCCCGCCACCTGCGCCCCCGCCAGCACGAACGGCTCCTCCCAGCAGTGCACCACGTCCCATCCCCGGCGCAGCAGGGTGCGCAGGGCGCCGCCGTACGTCATGGTGTGGATGCGCCGCGGCCCGCGCACGGGGAGCGGCTCCACGCGCTCGCCGGGGAGGGGATCGAGACGGATGGGCCCCAGGTCGCCGGGAAAGGTCGCGGGCGCGGCGGAGGTCACCTCCCACTCCCCCGCCCCCGCGTGCGCCATGGCCCGCGCCAGCGCGCGGTTGGTGCCCACCACGTACGAGTGCCCCAGGGTCAGCAGGCGCAGGGGCCGGCTCACGGCGCGTCCTTCGGCGAAGAAGACGACGGCGAAGCGTCCTGCGGCGGATGGTACGGCGGCGACTCCGCCAGCCGCCACCACTCGCGCATCGTCCGCCAGCGCACGGGGCGGCGCGCGCGGCGCAGCTCCGGCAGCGACGCACCCACGGCGCGCAGGATGCGGCGAAACCCGCCGGGATCGTCGCCGCCCCAGCCGCGGCGCATGGGAAAGTAGCGCCACAGCCGCACGGGCACCGTCGCGAGCGCCAGCGGCAGCGGCTCGTTCAGCAGCGCCGTCAGCACGTCGTTGCGCACGGTGAGGTGAAGGAAGCGCTTCGCGTCGCGCCCGGCGGCATCGGCCAGGTGCGCCACGGGGTGCGCCGGCAGGTAGACGATGCGGTGCCCCGCGTCCAGCAGCCGCACGGACAGCTCGCGCTCCTCGCCCATGATCTGCAGCACCTCGCGGTAGCCGCCCACGTCCAGCACCGCCTGCCGCCGCGCCAGGTGCGCGAAGCCGATGAACGCCCGCACCAGCGACGGCTCCGTGGCCGCGGACGGCTGGGCCCCCGCCGGCAGCAGCGTCCCCGCCGCATCGGACTGCGGATAGGCGATCATCGCCACGGACGGGTCCCGCTCCAGCACCGCCATCCCCGCCCGCACGGCGTCCCCCGACAGGAGCACGGCGTCGTCGTCCAGGTACAGGATCCACGGCGTGCGCGCCTCGCGGGCGATGCGGTTGCGCCCCGGCGTGGGGCCCGCGGGCGGATCGGCGCGGAGGACGGTGAGCCCCGGCGGCACGTCCTCCCCCAGTTCCTCGCGCAGCCCGGGCTCCACGGGCACGTCCGAGCCGTCGTCCACCACGATCACCCGGTCGATGACGTCCGCCGCGTGGCGCAGGGCACGCAGCCCGCGCAGCAGCGACGCGCGCCGGTTGCGCGTGCAGATGCCGACGGTGATGGGGCGGGCGGGAACGGGCGCGGAGAGGGTCACCGGGAGCGGGGCCGTGGGCGCGGGGCAGAAACGGGTGGCGCGCGGCGAAGCATAGGCCGCGCACGCGCCCCCGCGCAACGGCCGGGCGGCGGGATCGGCCGGAATCCGCCGGGCGAAGACGCGGTGGAACCCCAACCCCGTCCCCGCGTGTACCATCGTGGATGCGCGCGCGCACGGCGGGCGGCGGACCGGATGTGCGGAATCCGCCCCCTTCACGCGTTTACCTCCGCCGGCGTGCCGCGCCGGCGCCCGGCCGGCCTCCCTCCCCCGCACCGCCGCGGTCCCATGCGCCTTTCCCTCGCCCGCCTGGTCCTCCCTGCCCTGCTGGCGCTGGCGGCCTGCGACGGCGGCACGGACGTCCCGGAACCCGCCGGCGGCGACTACGACGCCGTGCTGCAGTCGCCCAACGGGGCGGAGGCCGCCGCGGCGCTGGAGCTTTCCGGCACGGGGATCGAGGACGTGCAGTCCTCCACCGCGTTTCTCCAGTCCAGCGCCGTGAGCGGGGGACGGCGCGTCGTCCTGGTCCGTTCACAGCCGGGGACGCTGGAGTTCCGCGTGCGGATGGCGGAGGGGCAGGCGCCGCCGGACGTCCGGGTGGTGGAGGTGGCCGCGCCGGACGACGCCCTGCGCGCATCGCTCTCCGGCTACCGCGTCACCTTTACGCGGGTGGCGGGCCAGTGAGGGCGCGGGGATGGATGCGGCTCGCCGCGGCGGGGATGGCCGTGGCCGCGCTGGCGCCGGGGCGCGTGGCGGCGCAGGACGTGGAGATGCTGTCGCGCGCGTCCGGGCGTGCGCTGCCGCCTGCGTACTACGAGCAGATTCGCCGCGATCCCGGCTTCTTCGAGCTGCGGCGGGGGTGGTCGGCGCGGGCGGTGGGGGTGCAGCCGGGGTCCGGGGGCACGCTCCCGGCCGTGCTCCCCGTCAGCGGCAACCTGCGGATGGTGGTGGTGATGACGCTCTTCTCGGACTCGCCGGAGCCGACCGTGGCGACCTCCGTGATCGAGCGGCAGTTGTTCGGTGACAACCCGCTGGGCAACCTCACGCAGTATTACCGCGAAGTCAGCGGCGGCCAGGTGAACCTGACGGGCACGGTGATGCCGTGGGTGCGCACCGGGCTCACGGCCGCGCAGGCCGTCGGCGCCTCCAACGCGCTGGGGACGGACAACCAGTTCGGCGCCTTTCTGACGGACGCCGTGGCGCGGCTGGACTCCACCGTCAACTTTGCGCAGTACGACAACGACGGCCCGGACGGCGTGCCCAACAGCGGGGACGACGACGGCTTCGTGGACGCCACCGTCTTCCAGTTCTCGGGGACGGCCGGCTCGTGCGGCGGGCCGGGGATCTGGCCGCACCGCTCCTCGGTGCGCTCCCGCACGGGGCAGCCGTACGCCACGAACGACCTGCGCCCCGGCGGCGACCGGGTGCTGGTGGACGACTACATCATCCAGAGCGCCGTGGACTGCGCCGGCCGGCCGCAGGAGATCGCCACCATCGCGCACGAGACGGGGCACGCGTTCGGCCTCCCGGACTTCTACGACGCGACGGGGGGCCTGCTGCCGCAGCAGCGCCGCTGGGTGCTGGGATGCTGGACGCTGATGGCCGCCGGCTCGTGGGGATGCGGCGACGGCTCCAGCGGCGGCAAGGGGTTCACGCCGCCCCACATGGGCGCGTACGAAAAGCTGTCCCTGGGATGGTTGCAGCGCACGGTGACGGAGCCGGGATGGCGCCGCGAGTACGTGCTGGATCCCGTGCAGGCGAGCCGGCGCGTGCTGCAGGTGCCCCTGCGCGGCGGGACGGAGTTCCTGCTGCTGGAGTACCGCCCGCGGGACGGGTTCGACGGGGCGCTGCCGGCGCCGGGGGTGCTGGTGTACCACGTGCAGCCGGACCTGCCCCTGCGCCCCTGTGCGGCGTGCGCGCGCATCTACCGCGTGGGGCTGGTGGAGGCGGACGGCGACGGCGCCCTGCGGCGTACGGCGCTGGAGGGCGGTGACCGCGGCGTGGGGGGCGATGCGTTCGGCGGCACGCGCACCCTGGGCGACTTCACCACGCCCGCGCTGCGGCTGAACAGCGGTGCGCGGTCCAACGTGTTCCTGGAGATGGACGTCAGCGGCGCGCAGGCGCGCATCCGCGTCTCCACGCTGCCGGAGGTGACGCGCGAGCGGCTGCTTGCGCCGTTCCTGCAGTCTGGCGCGGAGCCCACGGCGGACGAGCAGGCGGCGCTGGACCTGTTCGGCAACCGCAACGGGCGCTACGACGTGGGCGACCTGAGCGCCTACGCCCGCAACCGGCCGGGCGTGCTGGCGGGGGGCTGAGGAACGCGCCCTGGCCGGCCGGCGTTCCGTCCGCACATCCGCGGCACGACCTTCCGGCCAGGGCCAGCTTTTACCGATCGCGATCAGGTGGCTCTGTGCCTGGCGGCTTTCCGCGCCGTGCGGCCAGTATCCCCTCCTGCAAAAATTTCGATGGCCGTCCCCTCGCCGGCAGCCGCCTCGGTACCAAGGATCTCTGGCCTCCTGCACGACCCGTCCGATCCGCACCCGGCCGTCGCGTCACATCCATCCCGCACGCACGACGTCCGGCGAGGACGGCCTTACTGGATGATTGCCATCGCGACGTCCGGAGGCGGACCGGAGTAGAAGGCGGCGAGCGGCAGGATGCATCAGGCCCTTGGTAGATCGG
>DATING010000328.1:0-5286 GCA_035474555.1 Longimicrobium sp.
CGGGCGGCCTCACGCGCCTGACGGCGGACCCGGACGCCAGCTTCTGGAACGTGTATCCCGTGACGGACGGCACCAACGTCGTGTACCGCAAGAGCGCGCAGGGCGGCGGCACGTTGCAGCCCGGCGGCATTGCCCTGTGGCGCGACGGCACGGAGACGCTGCTCACGAGCGCCCCGCGCAACGTGGAGCCGGGCCGCGACTACGCCGCGGAGGGCGGATGGGTCGCCTTTACCAACACGGACGCCGGCGGCATCGTGCAGGTGTACACCCGCGCGCCGGACGGCACCGTGCGCCGCGCGACCTCCACCGGCACAGCCAGCTACCTGCGCGCGCTGACGCCGGACGGATCGGTGCTCTACGTCAACGGGCGGTCCGTGTACGCCATCCGCGCGCCGTACACCGGCTCGCCGGTGCGGATCTCGTACGACTGGGCCGGCTCGTCGTGGGAGCCGTACCGGGTGGTGGACGGCGACATGTTCCTGTTCCTGGGGCGCACCGTGTTCCGGGCGATGTTCTGATCGACGAAGTGCGTTAGTGCGGTAGTGCGGTAGTGCGAAAGTGCTGGATACGCATTCACGCTTTCGAAGATGGCCTCACGGGGCGGACGCGGAGAAGGGATGCAGGGAGATGAGTTCTCCGCGTCCTCCGCGTGAGGCGGCAGTAGAAGCCAGCCGTGCACGATCGGTAGCAGTGCCATGGAGGTGAACGGCCGGGGCGAGTGGAATTCCTGGGATTCCTCACGTCAGGAAGCCGTCATTCCAGACGTTGTCTTCCGCGCCGGTTCGCATTGCCGCGCGCGGAGTCGGGACGCATCCGCGTGACGCGATGGCGCACGGGTGCGAGACCGAAAATCATCTGTTGTTCATCTCGCTCGCCGGACCCGCTTTGCAGGTGCGTTCCTCCCGGCGCGCACATCGCCCGTCCCTTCTCCGGAGCCCCCCGTGAGCCGATACCGCATCCTCCCCCTGCTCATTGCCGCCGCCTTCGCGGTCACGGCCTGCGACGAAGACCCCGACAATCCAACGCCCGTGGATCCCGGGCCCAACTACCCGCCGCAGGGCGCGCTCGTCTCCGGTGACCTGCAGCAGGACACGGTGGGCGACCAGCTGCCGCTGCCGCTGGTGGTGCGCGTCACGGACCAGGACGGCCGCGCCATCCCGGGGCGGAACGTGACCTTCGCCGTGACCGCGGGGGGCGGGACGCTGTTCGCCGCCACGGCGGAGACCAACGCCACGGGCGAGGCGAGCAACCGCTGGACGCTGGGCACCGTGGCCGGCGACACGCAGCGGGTGGAAGCGCGGATGATCGACCCGGAGAGCGGGCAGCCCGTGGTGCTGGCCACCTTCCGGGCCATCGGCCGCCCGGACGCGCCGGCCACCATCACGGCGCGCCCCCCGGCGGCGCGCACGGGGAGCGCCGGGCAGCCCCTGGCAGACTCGCTGGAGGCGCGGGTGCAGGACCAGTACGGAAACGGCGTCCCCGGCGTGCCCATCGTGTGGCTCACCCCCAGCGGCGGGGGGACGATCTCGCCCGCGACCACGACCACGCGGGCGGACGGCACCACGCGCGCGCAGTGGACGCTGGGCAACCAGGTGGGCACGCAGCAGGTGGCGGAGGCGTCGCTGAGCCCCGCCCTCCGCGCGCAGTTCACCGCCACGGGCGGCATGCCCATGGGCGCCGTGCTCGTGAAGGTCTCCGGCGACGCGCAGACCGGCACCGTGGGCTCCGGCCTGGCCGAGCCCGTGGTCGTGGAGCTGCGCACGTCGGTGGGCCAGCCGCTGGCGGGGGTCGCCGTGAGCTTTACCCCCGCGACGGGGTCCGGCACGGCCACGCCCCCCGTATTCACCACGGGGCCGGACGGCCGCGCCTCCACCGCCTGGACGCTGGGGACCACGCCCGGCCAGCAGGTGCTGATGGCCTCGGGGGACGGCGTGTCGCCCGTGACCTTTACGGCCACGGCCAACGCCGGCGCGGCCGCGGGGCTCACCGTGGTGGGCGGCAACGGGCAGACGGCGCCGCCCACCGCGCCCCTGCCGCAGCCGCTGGCCGTGCGGGTGGCGGACGCCTTCGGCAACCCGCTCCCGGGCGTGACGGTCACCTGGACGGTCACGGGCGGCGGCGGCTCCATCGCCCCCGCCACCTCGCAGACGGACGCGAACGGCGTGGCCCAGGCCACGTGGACCATGGGCCCGGCGGGCCCGCAGACGGCCACCGCCAGCGTGCCCGGCACCGCGGCCGTCACCTTCACGGCCACCAGCCAGGTGGGGCCGGTGAGCCGCATCGAGGTCACGCCGGCGTCGCTCACCCTGGTGTCGCTGGGCGAGACGGCGCAGCTCACGGCGCGCGCGGTGGACGCGTACGGCAACACCGTCCCCGGCGTGACGATCACGTGGACCACGCTGAACGGGGCGGTGGCGACGGTGAGCAGCACCGGGCTGGTGACCGCCGCGGGCAACGGCGCCACGACCATCCGGGCCTCCGGCGGGGGGGCGGTGGGGCAGGCGAACGTGACGGTGCAGCAGACGCCGGCATCCGTCACCGTCACCTCGCCGCGGCCGTCGCTGGTGGAGGGCGACACGGTGCGTCTCACGGCGGTCGTGCGCGACGCGCGCGGCAACGTGATCTCCGGCGCGCCCATCACCTGGACGAGCAGCGCGCCGGCCACGGCGCCCATCTCCTCCACGGGGCTGGTGACGGCGCAGGGCGGCGGCGCGCCCACCTTCACGGCCACGGCGCAGAACGGGGTGAGCGGCAGCCGCGGCCTGACGCTGCAGCCGGGCTTCAAGCCCGACACGCTGGCCGTGGGAGCGTTCCACTCCTGCGGGCTGCAGGGGGGGACGGCGTACTGCTGGGGCGCCAACCAGGGGCGGCAGCTGGGCTTCGCCAGTCCCAACAACAGCGCCACCCCGCGTGCCGTAGCGGGCCACACCTTCGCCTCCATCACCGCGGGCGACTCGCGGACGGGCGGCGAGTACTACCAGTCCCACACCTGCGGCGTGGAGCCGGACGGCGACGCGTTCTGCTGGGGCAACAACGAGAGCGGGCAGCTGGGCTACGACGACGGCCGCCGTCCCGATCCCACCGACCCGGACGGCAACGACAACCCGGCCTGCGGCGTGGCGGAGTACGGGTTCATCTGCAACGAGACGCCCACCCGGGTGGAGCGCATCAGCGGATGGCGGCAGCTGGACGCCGGCACCAACCACACCTGCGGCCTCACCACCGCGGGCGCGGCGTACTGCTGGGGCAAGGCCGACGCCGGCGCGCTGGGCACCACGGAGGCCGTGGAGCTGTGCCACTTCTACCAGTCCGGGCCCACGGGCTACAACTTCCCGTGCGCGCTCACGCCCAAGACGGTGGCGGGGGGGCACACCTTCCGGCAGATCAGCGCCGGCGAGGAGTTCACCTGCGCGCTCACGGGCGCGGGCGCGGCGTGGTGCTGGGGCAACAACAGCTCCGGTCAGCTGGGGGACGGCACCACCACCCGGCGGACGACACCGGTGCCGGTGGTGGGCGGACACACCTTCGCGCGCATCAGCGCCGGCCGCGCGCACGCGTGCGGGGTGACCACCGGCGGCACGGTGTACTGCTGGGGGAGCAACGCCAGCGGCCGCCTGGGCATCGGGACCATCACCACCGGGGCCAATCCCACGCCGCTGGCCGTGGCGGGCACGTACCAGACGGTGGCCGCGGGCAACGAGCACACCTGCGCCATCACGGGCGAGGGCCGCATCGCGTGCTGGGGCGACAACGCCCGCACCCAGATCGGCGACGGCACCTCCACCGACCGGCCGTCGCCCACGCTGTTTCCGACCACGCGGGTGTTCCGGGACGTGGGTGCGGGATTCAACGTCTCCTGCGCGCAGCGCGCGAGCGACGGGGCCGTGTTCTGCTGGGGCCGCGGCACGCAGGCGAACGAGCTGGGCGGCAGCACGGGCCCGGCCCGCGGCGCCGTGCGCGCACCCAGCTGACGGAAGGGCGGAGTGCGCAAGTGCGCAAGTGCGGGAGTGCGTTAGTGCGTTAGTGCGTTAGTGCGAAAGTGCGAAAGTGCGGGAGTGCGTGATCGCGGAGGCCGGACCCGGCTGGGGTGGATTCCAGCCGGGTCGCGGTGAGCAGAAGCAACCGGGTCGCGGTGAGCAGGGAGCGGACGGCCGCGGTGAGCAGAGGCGACCGGGTCGCGGTGAGCGGAAGCGCCCGGTCGCGGTGAGCGGAAGCGAATGAATTCGCGGCTTCGCGGCTACAACTTCACACTGTCGGCCTCCGCCGACACCAACGACGAAGCGGCCAGGCGATGCAAATCGCCCGGCCGCTTCGTTTTTCTCGGAGGATGCCTCCACCCGATCCCCGTGTCGCGCCCTGCCCTCGCCCCCTCACCGCGGCGGCAGTCCGCGCAGGCGGACTTCGTGTACTTGTTGCAGCGAATTCATTCGCCCGGCCCGGACCCCGTCACTTTCGCACTTTCGCACTTTCGCACTTTCGCACTTTCGCACTTCCGCACTTCCGCACTTCCGCACTCACGCACTCACGCACTTCCGTCCTATCTCCCCTGCTCCGCCGCGATCCACGCGCGGACGTTGCCTTCCAGCACGTTCAGGGGGATCGATCCGTTGCCGAGGACCACGTCGTGAAAGCGGCGCACGTCGAACTTCGGGCCCAGCGCGCGCTCCGCTTCGGCGCGCAGCTCGCTGATCTTCATCTGCCCCGTCTTGTAGGCCAGCGCCTGGCCGGGCCATGCGATGTAGCGGTCCACCTCGTTGGTGATGTTCAGCACCGTGAGCGCCGAGTTGGCGGCCATGTAGTCGATGGCCTGCTGCCGCGTCCACCCCTTCCAGTGCATCCCCGTATCCACCACCAGCCGGCAGGCGCGCCACATCTCGTACGTCAGCTGGCCGAACTGGCTGTACGGGTCCTGGTAGAAGCCCGTCTCGTAGCCCAGCTGCTCGGCGTACAGCGCCCATCCCTCGACGAACGCCGTGAAGCTGGCGAAGCGGCGGAACCGGGGCAGCCCCTCGAGCTCCTGCTGCAGGGCAATCTGCAGGTGGTGCCCGGGCACGGCCTCGTGAAAGGAGAGGGCCTCGATCTCGTACGTGGGCCGGCTGGGCAGGTCGTAGGTGTTCACCCAGTAGGTGCCCGCCCGGGTGCCGTCGCCGGAGGGGCGCGAGTAGTACGCCGTGGTCGTCCGGGGCGCGATGTACGCCGGGATCTCCTTGATGCCGTACGGCATGCGCGGCAGCCGGGTGAACAGGCGCGGCAGCTCGCCGTCCATGCGCTTGAGGACCAGCGAGG
>DATING010000329.1:0-5231 GCA_035474555.1 Longimicrobium sp.
CCACCAGCTTCTCGAAGGGCACCTCCTGGTGCTCGTACGCGCCCAGCGTGGCTCCCCGCACCCGCCCCAGCACCTCGCGGAAGGTCGGGTCCCCGCCGAGCTCCGTGCGCAGCACCAGCGTGTTGACGAAGAAGCCGATCAGCTCCTCGGTCTCCTTCCTCGCCCGCCCCGCGATCGGGCTGCCCACGACGATGTCCTCGCTCCCGCTGTACCTGGACAGCAGCACCTGGAACGCGGCCAGCAGCGTCATGTACAGCGTCGTGCCCTCGCTCCGCCCCAGCGCCTGCAACCGCTCCAGCAGCTCGGGGGAGAGCTCCACCGGAACCGACGCACCCCGGTACGTCTGCACGGCCGGGCGAGGATGGTCCGTCGGCAGCTCCAGCAGCTCCGGCGCGCCCGACAGGCGCTCCCGCCAGTACGCCAGCTGCCGGTGCAGGGTCTCGCCCTCCAGCTGCTCGCGCTGCCACACCGCGTAGTCGGCGTACTGCACCGGCAGCTCCGGCAGCGGAGACTCCCCGCCCTCGCGGTACGCCTCGTACAGCACGGACAGCTCGCGGAAGAGCACCCCCATGCTCCACCCGTCGCTGACGATGTGGTGCATGGTGATCAGCAGCACGTGCTCCTCTTCGCGCAGCCGCAGCAGCGCGGCGCGGAAGAGCGGTCCCGCCGTGAGGTCGAACGCGCGCCGCGCCTCCTCGCCGGCGCGCTGCCTCACCGCCGCCTCGCGATCCCTCTCGTCCAGTCCCGACAGGTCCTCCACCGGCAGGGCGAACCCGCCGAAGGGCGCCACCACCTGCACGGGCGCGCCGTCCACCTCGGTGAACGTGGTCCTGAGCGCCTCGTGCCTGCGGATGATCTCGCCCAGCGCGCGCTCCAGCGCCCCCGCGTCCAGCGCACCCCCCAGGCGCCGTGCCACGGCGATGTTGTAGTTGGCGCTCCCCGGCTCCAGCCGGTCCAGGAACCAGAGCCGCTCCTGCGCGTAGGACGCCGGCTCCGTGCGCGGCCGCCTCCTCTCGGCCAGGATCTTCCGGAGCATCTCCTGTTTCTGGAGGCGGGACAGTCCGGCGGTGGAAATGACTTTAGTCATCCCGGTTCGATCCTTCAGGATGGGTGCTCAGGAGAAGGTCCAGCTCGTCGTCAGACAAGTCGTCGAGGGTGAAGATCGAGTCGTACGGATCGGACGCGGGGGTCCTGCGCACCAACGGTGGCGGCAGCGGCAGCTCCGCGCGCCCCATCTCCTCCACGCGCACGGCCAGCTCCCCCACCGTGGGAACCTCGAAGAGCGCCCGCAGCGGCAGCTCCACGCCGAGCACCTCGCGGACCCGCGAGACCACCCGCATGGCCAGCAGCGAGTGCCCGCCCAGGTCGAAGAAACTGTCGTGCACCCCCACCCGCTCCAGGTGCAGCACCTCCGCCCAGATCCCCGCCAGCACTTCCTCCGCCGGCGTCCGGGGCGCCACGTAGCGCTCCTCCGCCACCCCGTACTCCGGCGCGGGGAGCGACCGGGGGTCGAACTTCCCCGTGGCCGTCTTCGGCAGCGTCTCCAGGCGCATGAACGCGTTGGGCACCATGTACTCCGGCAGCCGGCGCCGCAGGTGCTCGCGCAGCTCCGCCGGGTCCGCGTCCGATACCACGTACGCCACCAGCCGCCGGTCGCCGGGGACGTCCTCGCGCACCACGGCAATGGCGCCGGAGACCGCCGGATGCAGGCGCAGGGCGGCCTCGATCTCCCCCAGCTCCACCCGGTAGCCGCGCACCTTCACCTGGTTGTCCGTCCGCCCCAGGATCAGCAGGTTCCCGCCTTCCAGCCAGCGCGCCCGGTCACCCGTCCGGTACATGCGCGCGCCCGCCTCGGCGAACGGGTCGGGGACGAACTTCTCCGCCGACAGCGACGGCCGCCCCAGGTAGCCGCGCGCCACGCCCGCGCCGCCGATGTACAGCTCGCCCGGCAGCCCCGCGGGAACGGGCTGCATCCCCGCGTCCAGCACGAAGAAGGTGAGGTTCTGGATCGCCCCGCCCACGGGGACGGCCCCGTTGCGGTGCAGCCCCGTCGGCAGCGTGTACGCCGAGCAGCCGACCACCGTCTCCGTGGGCCCGTACTCGTTCATCAGCCGCACGCCGGGGACGTTGTCCTGCCACCAGACCGTCGGCTCGGCCGGCAGGAAGTCGGCGCCGATCACCAGCGTGCGCACGGCGCCCGCGGCGTCCTCCGGGGTGAGGAACGGCGTCAGCAGCGTCAGGTGCGTCGGGGTGATCTTGATCAGCCCGAAGTCCGGCCGCTCGCGCATCACGGCGGCCAGCGCCTCCACCGCGTTCTGCTCGGGGAGGAAGCGCACCGGGAACCCGGCGAACAGCGGCAGCAGGTTGGTGATGGTCAGGTCGACGGCCATCGACGAGAAGACCGGCGCGCCGTTGCCCACGTCCGCCCCGTAGTGGCGGATTCCCCACTCGATGTAGTTGACCACGCCGCGGTGGTGCATGGCCACGCCCTTGGGCCGGCCGGTCGATCCGGACGTGTAGATGACGTAGCACAGGTTCTCCGAGGTGACCCCGGTCTCGGGCGCCTCAGCGCTCTCCGCCGCGATCCGGTCCCACTCGGAGTCCACGGCGAGCACCCGGACCCCGTCGCCCACCGGCAGGGTCTCGCGCAGCCGCTCCTGGGTCAGCAGCACGGGGACGGCGGAATCCTCCAGCACGTAGGCGATGCGCTCCGCCGGGTGGCCGGGATCGACGGGGACGTACGCGCCCCCGGCCTTCATCACGCCCAGCAGGGCGGCCATCATCTCCAGGCCGCGCTCCAGGTACAGGCCCACGCGCACCTCGGGGCCAACACCCATGCGGCGCAGGTGGTTGGCGATGCGGTTGGCCCGCTCGTCCAGCTCGCGGTAGCTGAGCGACTCGCCCTCGTACACGACGGCCGCGGCGTCCGGCGTCCGCGCGGCCTGCGCCGCGAAGAGCTGGTGGATGCAGGTACCCGACGAATACGCGGCCCCGGTCTGATTCCACTCCACGACCACTCGGGCACGCTCCTCCGGGCTGGCGAGCGCCATCCGCGACAGCCGCACGTCCGCGTCGGCGGCGACCTGCTCCAGCACCCGTTCCAGGTGCCCCGCCATACGCTCGATCGTGCCCCGCTCGAACAGGTCCGTGCTGTAGTTCAATCCGCCGCGCAGCCCCTGGGCGGTCGCCGAGAACACCAGCGAGAGGTCGAACTTGGCGCTCGTGATCTCCGTGCCCGCTCCGCTCACGGTCAGCCCCGGGAGAGCGCTCCCCCGGCCCTCGGCGTTCTGCAGCGTGAACAGCACCTGGAAGAGCGGTGAGTGGCTCAGGGTGCGTTCCGGCTGGAGCTCGGCCACCAGGCGCTCGAAGGGCACCTCCTGGTGCTCGTACGCACCCAGCGTGACCTCCCGCACCCGGCCCAGCACCTCGCGGAAGCTCGGGTCGCCCGACAGGTCGGTGCGCAGCACCAGCGTGTTGAGGAAGAAGCCGATCAGCGCCTCCACCTCCCCGCGCGTGCGTCCCGCGATCGGGCTGCCCACCACCACGTCCGCGCTCCCGCTGTACTTCGAGAGCAGCACCTGGAAGGCCGACAGCAGCGTCATGTAGAGCGTCGCGCCCTCGCTCCGCCCCAGCGCCTGCAAGCGCTCCAGCAGGTCCAGGGAGAAGTCGAGCGGAACGATGGCACCGCGGTACGTCCGTGCCGCCGGGCGGCGATGGTCCGTCGGCAGCTCCAGCAGCTCCGGCGCACCCGACAGGCGCTCCCGCCAGTACGCCAGCTGCCGGTCCAGCACCTCGCCCTCCAGCTGCTCGCGCTGCCACACCGCGTAGTCGGCGTACTGCACCGGCAGCTCCGCGAGCGGCGACTCCCGGCCGTCGAGGTACGCCTCGTACAGCGCCGACAGCTCGCGGAAGAGCACCCCCATGCTCCACCCGTCGCTGACGACGTGGTGCATGGACAGCAGCAGCACGTGATCCTCGTCACCCAGCCGCAGCAGCGCCGTGCGCAGGAGCGGGCCCGCCGTGAGGTCGAACGCGTGCCGCGCCTCCTCGCCAATGCGCCGCCGGAGCGCCGCCTCGCGATCCGCCTCGCCCACTCCCGACAGGTCCTCCACCGGCAGAGCGAACCCGCCGAAGGGCGCGATCACCTGCACCGGAGCCCCGTCTCGCTCCTGGAACGTGGTCCGCAGCGACTCGTGGCGCCGGACGATCTCGCCCAGCGCACGCTCCAGCGCCTGCTCGTCCAGCGCACCCCCCAGGCGCCACGCCGCGGGGATGTTGTAGGTGGTGCTCCCCGGCTCCAGGCGGTCAAGGAACCAGAGCCGCTCCTGCGCGAACGACAGCGGCAGCGCCCTCGTGCGATCGACCGGAACGATCGCGGGCAGCGCCGGCACATCCGCGCGGCGCAGCTCCTCCACGCGCCCGGCCATCTCCGCCACCGTGGGGCCCTCGAACAGCGCCCGCAGCGGCAGCTCCACGCCGAACACCGCGCGAATCCGCGAGACCACCCGCGTGGCCAGCAGCGAGTGCCCGCCCACCTCGAAGAAGTTGTCCTCGGCGCCCACGCGCTCCAGCCGCAGCACCTCCGCCCAGATGCCCGCCAGCACCTCTTCCGCCGGCGTCCGCGGCTCCACGTACCGCTCCACTGCCCCGGCGAACTCCGGCGCCGGCAGCGCATCGCGGTCCACCTTGCCGTTCGGCGTCAGCGGCAGCGCGTCCAGCACCACGAACGCGGCCGGCACCATGTACTCCGGCAGGCTCTGCCGCACGTGCGCGCGCAGCTCGCCCGTGTCCGCGCCGCCCACCACGTACGCCACCAGCTGCTTTTCTCCCAGCCGGTCCTCGCGCGCCAGCACCCGCGCCTCGCGCACCTCCGGGTGCGACAGCAGCGCCGCCTCCACCTCGCCCGGCTCGATGCGGAAGCCGCGGATCTTCACCTGGAAGTCGTTGCGCCCCAGGAACTCGATCCTGCCGTCCGCCAGCCACCGCGCCAGGTCGCCCGTGCGATACAGCCGCGCGCCGGGCTCATCCCCGTAGGGATCGGGGACGAATCGCTCCGCCGTCAGGTCCGAGCGGCCCAGGTAGCCGCGCGATACGCCCGCGCCCCCGATGAACAGCTCCCCGGGCACCCCCACCGGCACCGGCCGCCCCGTCCCGTCCACCAGGTACACGCGCACGTTCCCCGTCGGGCGCCCGATGGGCACCGTGGCACGCGCCGCCTCCGGCTCGCAGCG
>DATING010000330.1:0-2567 GCA_035474555.1 Longimicrobium sp.
ACCGCCGCGGCGCCGCGGGGGGCGACGGCGCAGCGCCCCTCCGTCACGTAGACCGTGGCCTGGGGGAGGTCGATCACCGTCCCCTCCGCCAGCCCCCACTCGCGCAGGGCGAGAAGTCCCGCGCGGCGCGGATCCGTCCGCTCCAGCTCCAGCACCCCCAGCGACCGCGCCAGGGACGGTCCCGCCGTCCCCCATCCCACCCCGGCGCCCACCCCCGCAAAGGCGAGGGCCTGCCACAGGTCGGACGCGCCGGGGAGGGAAAAGACCACGCCCGCGAACACCCCCGCGGCCGCCCCGGCCAGCGCCCCGTCCAGCATCCGCCGCCGGTCCGTGCGCCACCCCGCCGCGCCCAGCGCCACCCCCAGCCCCGCGCCCAGGAGCATCCATCCCAGGGCGCGCCAGGCCAGGAAGGCGCCCTGCCCCGGCGCCGTCCAGAGCGCCCGGCCCAGGAACGCGCCGGCCGCCGCGCCCGCCGCGGCGCCGACCATCCCCAGCAGCATCCCCAGCAGCGCCGGCCGGGCGATCCCCTCGCCGCGCCGCAGCCCCGCGCCCGCGCCCACGAAGGCGCCGACGCCCGCGCCCAGCAGCGTCCCCGCGGCCAGGTCCAGCCGCGCGTAGCTGGAGACGACGCCGCCCAGGTCGTCCAGCAGCCAGGTCGCCAGCCAGGCGACGAGCGCCCCCGTGGCGCCCCAGACCGCCGCCGCGTACGGACCCTTCGGCGGCGTGCGCGGAGGGAGCGGCTCCGGCGGGGCGACCTCGATGCGCACGGCCTCGCGGCGGCGGGGGCGCATCCGCAGCTCCAGCGAGCGCTCCGGGGCCAGCCCCAGCTGCGCGGGCGACTGCGTGGTGGACACCTCGCGCCCGTTCCAGAACACCCCCAGCTCCTGGTCCGGCCCCCCGGCCAGCACCACCCCACGCTGGTTCAGCTCCTCCAGGATCTGCCGCACCTGCGGCTCCAGGATGCGCTCCTGGTCGATGGTGAAGCGCCGCCGCTGCGGGCCCTGGCTCGTTTCGAATTCAATCAGGTACGCCGGCATTCGCCATCCCGCTCGGGGGCCGTAACGACTTCAATGGTATCACCTACAGACGTATCCGTGCAACTGCTGCACTGTCACGTTTGCGAAAAGGGCTTGCTCCACGCGCCGTTGCCATCCAGCTTTGGCCCATGCCCACCCTGCCCCGACTGGTTCCCGTCGCGCCCACTCCCGGGCCCGAGGTGCCCATCCAGGAAACGCCGTTCTGGATCGGAGCCGCGCAGGACAGCGCGCTCCCCGTCTTTCTTCCCGGCGTCTCGGCGCGCCACGTGGCCATCGTGGAGCGCGAGGACGGGTTCTGGGTGACGCCCGTCCGCGCGGCCGTGCCCCGGCCGGAATTGAACGGCGTGGGGCTGCTGGATCCCGTGCGCCTCCGCCAGGGCGACATCCTCCGGGTTGCGCCCGGCGCCGCGTACCGCTTCGAGAGCGGCCAAGCGACCGCCCGCCCGCGCCGCGCGGAGGCCGCCCCCCTTCCGCCTCCTCCTCTCCCCCCGCCGCCGCGGCGCCGCAAGCGGCCCGGGTGGACGTGGCGGCCGCGCCTGCGCTGGACGCACGTGGGGATGACGATCGCCATCCTCCTGCTGCTGGGCGCGGCGGGCGCGTTCATCTACGCGCTCACCCGGCCGGACACCATCCAGCCGCTGTCGGAGGCGGACGCGCGGGAGTACGACCGGCTGATCGCGCTGTCCTACGACCACGTGGAGCGCGGGGCCACGCTGCTGGAGCTGAACATCCCCGGGGAGGCCCTGAAGGAGTTCGCCCGCGCCACCCGCGTGCTGGAGACCAGCCGCCTGCGCGACAACGCCTGGGGGCGGCCGCAGATCGCCACGCTGGAGCGGACGATCGCGGCGGTGTACCGGGAGAAGCGCGTGGCCGTGCCCGCCGGCTACCGCGATGTCCCCCGCGCCCCGTCCAGGAGCACCCCCGCCGCGCCGCCCGCCCGCCCGGGCTCGCAGCTCTCCGCGGCGGACTTCGCGCAGCGGTTCGAGAGCGTGCAGCAGCGCTTCGAGGCGCGCTTCGGGCGGCGGATCGTGGTGACGGGGCGCGACCACGCGGAGCACCTTTCCCTCTACGGCCACGGGGGCGCGCTGGATTTGCGGGTGCGGGACCTGTCGCGCGAGCAGATCGAGTTCGCCATCCAGGCGCTGCGGGCGGAGGGGATCCGGGTCAAGGACTTTTCCACCGACCAGGTGCTGCAGGCGCAGGTCGCGAGCGCCCGCCGCGCGGGGCTGCACGACCGGGCCAGCACGGGGCTGCACCTGCACATCGACCGCTTCGTCTCGCGCCGCGACCGCTGGACCGTGCAGTGACGGTCGCGGGCTAAAATCCCGTAATTTCTGCCGGGCAAGCGGAGTGCCAGGGAAAAACAGTTTCACGCAGAGGACGCGGAGCGAAAAGACGAGACGCAGAGAACTGCTGGGGCAGCGCTCCCTCATCGTTTCCTCTGCGCCTCTCTGTTCGTCTCTGCGGCTCTGCGTGAAACTGTCGTAGAAGCCCGCCCCGATCATCAGCCGGACAATGACAAACGTGCCG
>DATING010000331.1:0-12462 GCA_035474555.1 Longimicrobium sp.
TGGCGTTCACGTACAGCGGCTCCGTGGCCTTCCAGAACAGGCGAAAGAGCGGGTCGTCGGCAAAGAGCACCACGCTGCCCTGCCCCATCCGCCGCGTCACCAGCCAGCTGCCCTGCTCCAGCCGCCGCACCTGCGCCGGGCTGATGACGCCCGCGATGCGCGTCAGCCGCGCGGGAAAGTAGGCGACCGTCTCCACCCCCTCCGCCGGCTCGAACACCGTGGTCCCCGCGTGCAGCGCGAACGTCTCGTCGGGGCGCGCGTCCAGCCCCGCGCCGAACGCCAGCGGGTGCGCCGGGTCCAGCCGCAGGGGGAAGATGGCGCCGGGCACCTCCTGCCTCCACTCGTGCCGCTGGCGCTCCTCGCGCCCCGCCAGCCACCGCGAGCGCGCATCCCCCGCGCTGTCGGCCGTGGCGCCCGGGCGAATCTTGATCTCCGCCATCCCCGCCGCCACCTCGGCGCCGCCGCCCACGGCCACCAGCCGGCCGCCGCGCTGGATCCACGCCTTGAGCGCGTCCTCCGCCCCGCGCAGGGCCCGCGGCGACGCGTCGGGGAGCACGATTACGTCGTACTCCGACAGGTCGAGGTTCGCCAAGTCCGACCCCATCACGGCATCGAACGGCATCCCCAGCTCCTGCTCCAGGTAGAACCAGTGCGCGCCGAACGACGTGGGCGACACGCCCTCGCCCGCGACCACCGCCACGCGCGGAAGCTCCGCCCGGGCCACGTTCTCGCTCCCCAGGTCGATGCCGCTCTCCGCCATCCCCGTGGCCACGGGGCGCACGAGCCCGCCCAGCCCGGCCGCCGTGACGCGCCCCTGCACCGTGTCGTTGCCCGCCGCGGGGATGAACCACGTGCCCGCCGGCCAGCGCTGGCCGCCAAAGGTGGACGTGCGCCCCAGGATGCGCGCGCGGCCGCCCCGCTGGAGAAAGCGCACCATGGCGCCCGACGCCGCGTCGCCCGGCGCCACCAGGTAGCCGACGCCCGGCGCGGGCGCCTGCAATCCCGCGGCGCGGCCGGCCGGCGCCTGCACGGGGTTCCAGCCGCTCCCCGCGCCCGCCGGCGCGCGGTACGCCGCCACGCCGTACGCGTACGGCAGCGACCACGCGCTCACGTCGTACGAGTACTCCGCCTTGAGCTCCGTCTCCGGCTGCAGCAGCGTGATGGCCAGGCGCCCCAGCGGCTGCCGGGCGCGCACGCGGTACGTTCCCGCCGGGAACTGCGAGCGGTCCTCGAACCCCTCGTACGCCTCGGCGCGGGCGGAGAAGCCGGCGGAGGCGCGCTCCACCTCGATGCCCTGCCGGCGCAGGTGCGCCACCAGCGACTCGATGCGCGACGGGTCGCTGCCGGGGACGAGCAGGAAGTCCGCCTCACCCTGGCCGGCCGTGCGTGCGGCCTGGGCGTAGTCCGCCAGCAGCTGCGCCTTGCCCGCGGCCGCCGTGCGCAGCGTGGCCTGCCCGCTGGTGCGGTGGTGCTGCGCGCGGTCGTGCAGGGTGAGCGTGTCGCCGGACGCCTGCTGGATGGCGATGCCGGCGGCGCCGTGGCCGGCCTGCTCGTACGTCATCCCCACGGCGCCCGTGAGGCTGGGCCACGAGTCGCCGTAGCCGGGGTAGAACAGGTCGAACGCCTCGCCCGTGTAGTAGCTCCAGCCGAACTGGTCGAACGCCCGCGCGTTCCCCTGCCCAAAGCGCCGCCCCCACGCCAGGATGTGCTCCGGGTAGATGGGGTTGATGGGCGCCGCGGCCGGGAAGAAGAAGTAGGTGCTGTTGTAGAACATCTCGTGGAAGTCCACGTGCACCTGCGGGTTCCACTGCCACCACGTGGCCAGCCGCGCCTGCGTCTCGGGCTGCGTGCCCCAGCTCCAGTCGCGGTTCAGGTCGAACATGTAGTGGTTGAACCGCCCGCCCGGCCACGGCTCGCGGTGCTCGCGGGCCTGCGGATTGACGTTGGGCTCCGCGCCCACGACGGAGGTGAACCATCCAACGTAGCGGTCGCGCCCGTCCGGGTTGGCCACGGGGTCGATGATCACCACGACGTCGTCCAGCACCCCCGCCACCTCGGGTGCCTCGCGGGCCAGGTCCCACGCCGTGTAGAGGGCCGCCTCGCTGGACGAGCTCTCGTTGCCGTGCACGCCGTAGCTGAAGTAGACCACGGCGGGGTTGCTGGACGCGATCTCCCGCGCCCGCTCGGCGCTCGCCCCGCGGGCCAGCTCGGCATTGGCGGCCAGGATGCCGCCCAGCCGCTGCAGGTTCTGCGGGGTGGCGATCACGAGCTGAAAGAGCTCGCGCCCTTCCGGGGTGGTGCCGTACGCCCGGTAGTCCACGCGGTCCGACGCGTCGGCCAGGGCGCGCGAGTAGCGCTGCACGCCGGCGTACGGGGTAAAGCGCTCGCCCAGCGCGTATCCCAGCACGTCGGCCGGGGACGGGGGCGCCTGCTGCGCGGCCAGCCCCGGCGCGCCCAGGAGCGCGGCAAAGGCGGCGGCGTGCACTCGCGTGCGGATGGTGGAGCGTGCCATTCCGGTAGCTTCGCGGGGTGGGGTGCCAGATTTTTATCAGTGCCGAAGCTATGGAGGCGCCGCGGGCCGCGCAACGCGCCTTGACACGCGCGCGCGGGGCGGGTACGCTCCGGTGCCGTTCGCGCGTGCGCACGGCCGTCTCCACGCGATCTCTCCGGACCGCTGGATCTCGATTGATCGCAGACGCTTACGCGCATCCGCCTCACGTGACGCATCGCATCCTGCTGCCCGCCCTCACGGCGCTCCTCGCCGCCGCCGCGTGCACCCCCGAGCCCGAGGTGCCCGCGGGGGTCATCTCCCGCGAGAAGTTCGTGGCGGCCAACGTGGCCGTGCGCACCCTGCCGGACACCGTCTCGCAGGCCCGGCGCGACGCCGCGCTCAAGAAGGTGGGCGTGACGGACCGGCAGCTGCGCACGTGGGTCACGGTGCACGCGCGGCAGCCGGAGACGCTGTCCAAGGCGTGGGAGGACATCGCCTACAAGGTGGACAGCATCAGCGGCACGCAGCCCATGCTGGGCGGCCCCGACCGCCCCGTGCCCGGCGGGCCCGTCCCGCCGCCGTCCGTCGCCGGCTCGCCGCCCCCGCCCCGCCCGCGTCCCGGCATGCGCACCGGCATCCCCGGCGAGCGGCCGGGCGGCGCGCCGCCGGTGGAGGACCTGGGCCAGCCGCCGCCCCCGCTGGTGGCGCAGTAGCGCGGCGGGTGGCACGCACTCGTGCCCGGCACGTGTACAGCGGCGTGTGCACCTCGAGCAGCAAACACATCGCCGGCTTCGGCGAGAGCAGGACCTGGAGCGACTACCAGAAGCGGCCCCGTGACGTCACGGGGCCGCTCGCGTTTACGGCGGCGCTACACCATCGATTGTGTGGATCGGTAATCCTGGCTTGTTACCTGGCGCCACGGAGCGGTCCGGGGGCGGCGCGGGGAATTCCGGACGCCCTGCCCTCTAACGAAAAGGACGACTTTCGCCGGCCCCATGATCCCACTACCCAGGTGACGCATGCGCCCCACAAGCCCACGCATCGCGGTTCTCACGCTTGCCCTGTCACTGCTCGCCGGCTGCACGACCGGATACCGCGCGAAGCCCGCCTCGATCGTTCCGGCAAGCGAAGCCGTGCAGGGAGGACGCACGGTGCTGATCGTGGCGGACAACCAGGAGCGCATGCTCACGGGCGTTCCCCTCCGGGCAATGAGCGCCACGACCGAGCGCTACGTGACCTCTGTGGCGCTTCGATCGCCCCTGGCGAACGTGGGCGGCAGGCTGCTGCTGCGCGAGACGGTGCGCTTTGGCCGCGCCCAAGGCGCCGGTCTCGTACTGCACTTGGGCGACGCGGCCGACATCTCGTGCCCCGACGAGCTGTCGGGGGTCTTCGACGCACTGGAGGAAGAGGCGCCCGGGATGTGGCTGGTTGCACCCGGCAACCACGACGGGCTCATGGCGGGCACGTACGTCAAGTTCCAGCCGTCGTACGGCTACGACATCCTTGCGCATCCGCCCGTGTACACGCAGCCGCCGGCACGACCGTTCCGGACGGCGAACGCGTGGCTGAACGCCTGCCTCTCGCCCTCCAACGCCGCGGACAGCGCGCGTGCGAACATCCTCACCAAGGGGGACGCCGTCGCCATGTACGCGGCCCGGTTGAAGGCGCGCCCGGGGGCAACGACGCGGCGGCTGCCCGCCGAGACGGTGACGATCGCCAGCACGGACGTTGTCTGCACGGTGGAGGAGATCCGGATCGACCCGGCACGATACACCGCGATCACGCGGATCTGCCCGCGCACACCGGTCTCCGGTGACGGAACCACCTGGGTCGGCCCCTACGCGAGCTTCATCATCCAGAAGCTGGACGTGGAGGGCACGCGCATCATCCTGCTGGACACCTCCCACTACCGGAACCCATCGGTCGTGAACGTCGGCCTCACGGGAGAGCTGGGGGAGGCCCAGCGCACGCACGCGCAACGCTACTTCGATTCCGTTCCCGCAACTCGCATCATCGTGGCGGGACACCACCCGCTGCAGGACCTGGGCAGCGCGGAGCGCCGCTGGATCAGCGAGCGGGCGGGGCGCTACATGTCCGCGCACGTGCACCGGTCCGCGAGCCTCATCCAGCACACCATCGCGGGACGCCGGCTGACGGAGCTCAACGTCGGGTCCACGCTGGACTACCCGTCGCAGGCCGTGCTGGCTCACGTGGGAGCGGCGGGGATGGCGTTCCGCGTGGCGGGCGCCGACCCCGCGAAGACGCAGTGGGCCACCTTCCTGCAACCGTGCCTGGACCGCCGGGCAGAATGGAGGCTCGAGGACACGGTGTACGAGCGGTACACGCGGGGGCTGTACGCCGCGTCCCTGCTGGGCGCGTTGAAAGCGGCGGCTGCCCGTGCGCCCGCCGGAACGCCCCCCGGCATCCCGGACGGGACCCAGGCCGAGGACTGGGTGCGGCTGGATGACGCCCTGCGCGCGATCCAGGCGTCCGAGGGCGAGGCGCGGGTGTTCTGGGCGTGCCAGGCCTTCTATGCCTCGGAGGCCACCCGGAACGAACGCGGCTGGCTGGAAAAGATCAGCGCCGCGCTGGGGATCGGCGCGAAAGCCGGCCAGGATGCCACCGGCCAGTGGCTGGAGTTCACCCCGGACTGACGTTTCGGTACGCGCGTTTGGGTTCGATCATTCCTTCGCTCCTGGCTCTGGGTGCCAGGAGCGAAGTCGCGCATACCCGCGTCGGCGGATCGGCAGCGCCGGGCATCCGCTGCCGTGCGCCGGTTCCCCGTTACCCACGTGATGCGTGGCGAGCGATGCGATCGATGATCCGCTCCCAGAACGGCGGGGCCAGCGCGTGGCCCATCCGCGGGATGATCTCCAGCTCCGCGCCGGGGATGAGGGACGCGGTGCGCCGGCCGCCCTCGACCGGGATCATGGGATCCAGGTCGCCGTGCATCACCAGCGCGGGCATGCGCAGCGCGCGCAGCCCGTCCGCGCGGCTGGGGCTGCCGATGATCCCCGCGATCTGCCGGACGACGCCCGCGGGGTTTCGCCCGCGGTCGTACGCCAGTTCCGCCATGACCAGCGTCCGGGCCAGGTCGATGGCGCAGCCGGGGCCGTTCAGCACCCGCCACGCCTGCACGGCGCGCCGCATGGCCATCTCCCGGTCGCGGGGCGCGGGCACCATCACAGAAGCCGTGGCGCGCCAGTGGGGATGCGGCATGTCCGGCTCGCCCGTGTGCGACATGATGGACGTGAGCGTGCGCACCCGGTGCGGCGCCTTGATGGCCATCGCCTGCGCGATCATCCCGCCCATGGAGACGCCCAGCACGTGCGCGGACTCCACCCCCAGCGCATCCAGCAGCCCCAGCGCGTCGCGGGCCATGTCCGGCACGCGATACGGCACGTCCACCGGAAGACCCCGCCGCACGGCGCGGATGAGCGCCAGCAGGTTGGGCACGGGCGCGTCGTTCAGCCAGGTGCTGCGGCCGATGTCGCGGTTGTCGAAGCGGATCACGCGGAACCCGCACCCTGCCAGCCGCGCGCAGAACTCCTCGTCCCACGCCACCATCTGCCCCGCCAGCCCCATCACCAGCAGCAGCGGCGGATGCGCGGCCTCGCCGAAGGTGTCGTACTCGATGCGTAGCCCGTTCGCCTCCACCACGGCTGGCGGCGTGCGGGGAACGCGCGGCGCGGGCGGCAGCGGATACGTGGGCACGGGCGCGGGCGTGTGGGCCGCGAGCGCGCGCAGCGTGGCGACGCTGAAGAGGTCGCGGATCATCGTGCCGGCGAAAGGGTCGGGTTAGATTCGAGCAGCCTCGCGCGTTAGCTTGATGCCGGTTCATCGCATCCCCCGAGCCATCCGCGCCCCACACCGGATTCCATGCGTATCAGAATCCTCCCGGTGCTCACGATCCTCACGGCCGCCTGCGCTGCCAGCCCCGGCCGCATGACGCCGGTTCATCCCGCAACGGAATGCGCGACGATCGACGAGCTCGTGCGCGGTGGACCCGGCTCCTCGGCCGGAGGCATGCGGCCGGAAGGACGCGTGCTCGCGTGCCCCGTGCAGGCTGGCGCGGCGATCGCGGCCGAGCTGGAGCGTCTGCGCTTCTCGGGAGACACGGCCCTGCTGGAGCGCGCCACGGGGCTCGTGCACTACCTGCACGATGCGCGGGTAATCCGCACGGCCGCGTCCATTGCCACGGACCCGCGGGCCAGTGTGGAGGCGCGGGTGAACGGCATTCGAGTCCTCGCGTGGGCCAGGGCACCCAGCAAGAGCTTTGGCCTGGAGTGGTACGCGTCCGAGCCCGAGCCCCAGGACGGGAGGGTCGAGGTTGAGTCCAGCTATACAAGCCACTACTACCACGGGGGATATGGCCCGCCCGAACTGGTTTATCCCGTGTTCGGCGAGGTCGTGCCGCGGGACTTCCTGGCGGCCATCGACGCGGCGATCCGTACGGTCCAGGAGCGCGGGGCCGCGGAGCCGCAGGCGGTGCGCTGGGCCGCGGAGCGTGCGCGCCGCACCCGAGTGGAAGAGCAGCTGATTGCTCTGTTGGAGCGCAGGTGGAGCGGGCAACCCGACACGCGATGAAAAACGCCGTGAAGCCGCGGCATTCCGCATCGGCTTCGCGGCTCAGAATACTGCCGCCTTGTGCCCCATGGCGCCGGCTGGATGGTCGTGCGCTGCGGCTTGGAGATGATCACCTGAGGGGCGCGGGAGGGATGACGGCAATCCGAATTCCTTCCGCGAGGCGTTGATCTACCTCGTGGCACGGGGGTATACTCACGTCCGGACGATTACGCCGTGATCATCACCATTGGCATTGCAGGAATGAGCGATACCAGTCCCGCCGCACAGGCAATCCAGGACGAGATACATCGCCGGATGTCGGGCGAGGAGCGGTTCGCCCTCGCCTGGGAGATGAGCCTCGCCGTACGTGAGATCGCCTGGGCGCGGCTGCGAGAGGAGCACCCGGACTGGTCGGATTGGGAGCTCAAGCGCGAAACCCTTCGTTATGCGTTCGGCTCCGCACCCCTGCCGCCGCCGCTGCAATAATGCCTGGCCTGATCCTGGATCGCGTACTCGGTGCCCTTGAAAAAGCCGGAATACCTTGCATGCTTACCGGCTCCTTCGCGAGTTCCTACCACGGGGCTCCGCGCTCCACCCAGGACATCGACCTGGTCATCGCCCCGACCGCCGAACAGATCAGGACACTGGTAGGCCTGCTTCCACGCGACGAGTTCTACGTCGATGAAGGCGCCGCATTGGAAGCGTTGCGGCACGAAGGCCAGTTCAACGTGATCGACTTGCGAACCGGATGGAAGATCGATTTGATCGTCCGCAAATCGAGACCCTTCAGCCACGAGGAGTTCGGCCGCCGAAGAAAGGTCCACCTCGCCGGCACCGAAGTTCCAGTCGCCACTCCCGAGGACGTCATTATCGCGAAGATGGAATGGGCTCGGATGGGCGAATCCGCGCGCCAGCTGGAAGATGCCGCGAAGATGCTCCGTGTGCGATCTCGTGAATTGAACCGTGACTACCTGGAGCACTGGGTGCGAGAGCTGCGCTTGGAGGCTCAATGGGCGGCGGTGCAGAACGCAGCGAAAAGCGGTGCGGATTCTCCGCAGCCGTAGCCACCGCGCCCGCCGCCGTGGCCGCTCGCGGTTGAGCGTCCAGGAACTCGCCGCGCGCCTGTGCCTCATGCTCATCCTCACCCTCCACGGGTGCGGCGACGGCGACGGCGACGAGCGACCCCGCTATCCCGCCGAGGCCGAGGTATACGCCACCGTGCTCACCGACTCCGCGGTGGGGGTGCCCGGCACCATCGCGCTGGACCCGCAGCTCATCTCCAGTTCCGGCACCTACGCGCCCTCCGGCCGCCTGGCCGAGGCGACGATCGCGGAGCTGCGACGCCGCGGGCTGGTCGCGGAGGTGTGCGGTGAAAAGCGCAGGGAGCACGGGTTCATCGAGTGCACCACGCGCCGCGCCCGCGCGGCCGTGCAGCTGTCGCGCGTGCTACCCGGCCGGGGAGATACCGTCCTCGTGCGCATCGGACGCAACACCGTACAGCCCCGGGGCGACACGGCCTTCCACTCTCGGGGGTTCGCGAGCCGGGATGTCTGCCTTCTCGTGCCGCACGACACCGGCTGGAGGGTCGTCCGCTGCGAGTTGGAGATGATCACCTGATGATTGCGAAAACCGGGGCCGACCTTGGGGCAGTCCCGGCTCGGACGTGGACGGACGCGCGCGAAACTTGAAAGCATTCGTCGTCGTACACGGGGCGGTCCAGGAACCGGAACCCGCACCTGTCTGCCGAACCCGAATGCTCCAGGCCGTGAAGTCCACCACGTGGAAGGTGTTTGCCGCCAGCATGGCGGCGGGGCAGGTCCTCTCGCCCGTGCTGGCGAGTGCCCATGGCCATCCTCCATTCACGCCCGAGCTGCTCGGGTTGAGGATCGTGCTCGGGCTGTTCCTGGGCGCATGGCTGCTCTTCAGCGCATGGACGTGGCGGCGCCTGGCCCGAATGCGCGATGCAGGCGGGCATCACGTCTACAACTGGGGCGTGCTCGGCTGGGGCGTCCCGATGTGGGTCACGCTGGCCCTGATGAACGCGGCGGACGAGGCGGGCGGGGTGGGAAACCTGCTCTCAGGGGAGTTTGCCGGCGCCCTGCTGACCTCGGAGCTGATCCACTTTCCGCTTGCGTTGTGGGGAGGCTGGTTCTTCGGCGTAGTGATGGCCGGCGTGTTCGGAACGCCGCAACGCAATCGCTAGCGCCGGGGTCTCAACGCGGAACGCGACCCTGCTCCCGCCGTCCTCCGTTGATCCGATAAGCGATACCAGTTCCGAGGCCAGGACGTCCCTGACTGGAGGGTGTCGACTACGATCGGGAGATGATCACCGGATGATTGGCGGCCATCGGCGCATCCACAATCTCCCGAGTGCCGGATTGACGAACGCGCGGCCAATTGGCTATACTGGACGAGGCGGACACCTCAGCAGCGCGATGATGATGCCGACGGAGCAGGATCTACGAACGGCGGAACGGATCAAGGAGAAGATCCTGGAAGCCGCGGGAGAGTCGGTGGAACGGATCCTCTTCTACGGGTCCCGCGTCACCGGGCAGCCCCGTCCATCCAGCGATTTTGACATCCTCGTCGTCCTGGATGATCCGGTGCACGACTGGTCCAGGGCGAGCCTCGACCTGTCCGACCTCTTCAACGCCTTTGATCGTCCAGTTGACGTGCAGGTGTTCGGAGCAACGGAGTTCGAGGAATCACGTCCCGTCGCCGGAACGGTCGCGTACCCGGCGGATCGACACGGTATGCTGCTCTATGCGAAGCCCGGAAGAAATTCGCGAAGCACTGGTACGGCAGTGGGTTGAGTCGGCGCGAGACGACCTCGCGTGGGCTGAGATGGGAGCGGCGGCACCCCAGGTACGCGGGGTGGCGCAGATCGGCTTTCACGCCCAGCAGGCGATCGAAAAGCTTCTGAAGGCACTCCTCACCGCACACGGGGTTGAGCCGGAAGATCAGCACAGCATCGGACGGTTGCTCGACCAGGTGCGAAGGCTGGACCGGGAAACCGGGGATGCAGTGCAAGGCGCGGCGAGCCTGACGCAGTATGCCGTCTACTATCGATATCCGCCTCGTGTAGCCGGGCGCGAGCACGTGCTGACCCGCACGGATGTGCTCGCGGACTTTCAGCGCGCGCAGGACGCATTCCCAATCCTCGTGGCCGCCATCGAACGAAGATTGAAGAAGCAACGCACGGCGAATTGATCGCTCCCGCCTGAAGTGCAAAAGCGGCCCCGCAGCATTCGCTGCGGGGCCGCTGTAGGTTTGATCGACCGCTCGACTGCGCCCGGCCCCCGAGAGCTCCCAGCGCACCATCCCGTCGTTGGTGTCGGCGGAGGCTGACAGTGTGAAGTGGTAGCCGCGACTTCAGTCGCTCTCCCGCCCTCAGCCGATCCGACTACGCCCCCTCGCGCTCCGCCAAATCCCCCCACTTGAGCTTGCGGCGCAGGGTCTGGAAGAAGCTCTGCCCGGCGAAGCGCACCAGGCGCACAGGCTGCTCGGCGCGGCGGGCGACCACCTTCTGGCCGGGGACCAGGCGCTCGTTCTCCTGGCCGTCGATGGTCAGGATCAGCTCCTCCGAGGGAGACAGCACCTCCACCGTCACCGTCTCGTGCGCGGGGAGCACCAGCGGGCGCACGCCCAGCGTGTGCGGGCAGATGGGGGTGGCGATGATGCAGTCCACGGACGGCGACACGATGGGCCCGCCCGCGGAAAGCGAGTACGCCGTGGAGCCCGTGGGCGTGGCCAGGATGATCCCGTCCGCGCTGTAGCTGCCCACCATGTCGTGCATGGCGTGCATGCTCAGGCGGATGACGCGCCCGCCCCCGCCCTTGTGCAGCACGGCGTCGTTCAGCGCCAGGTGCGTCTTGCCCGCCACCCCGTCCGCCCCTTCGGCGTGCACGGCCAGCACCATCCGCCGGTCGATCTCGAAGTCGCCGGCCAGCCAGTGCGCCAGCGCCGCCTCCACCTCGTCGCGGGGGGCGGAGGTCAGGAAGCCCAGGTGCCCCAGGTTGATGCCCAGCACGGGCACCCCCGCCAGCACCACCATCCGCGCGCCCCGCAGCAGCGTGCCGTCGCCACCCAGCGTCAACAGCAGGTCCAGGTCGCCGCACATCTCCGGCGTGAGCAGGTGGCCGTCGCCCACGTGCTCCTGGATGGCCTCCTCGAAGTACAGCGAGACCCCCTCCCGCCCGGCGAACGCCTGGATGCGGGCGAGGGTCTCCGCCAGGATGGCATAGTTGCTGTGGCCGACGACGCCGACGCGGCGCCCGGTGCGCGCCGTCACGCCGTCTCGGCCAGCTTCCGCAGCGGCTTGCCCAGCAGCGTGCGGCCGCGGGCGGCGATCCCCTCCGGGGTCAGCCCCAGCTCCGCCAGCAGCTCGGCGCGCTCGCCGTGCTCCACGAAGGCGTCCGGCAGCCCCATCGTGGCCCCCTGCACCCCCGGCCAGCGGTCGGAGATGAAGCGCCGCACGTACGCGCCAAAGCCGTTGGCGTCCGTCCCCTCCTCCACCGTCAGCACGAAGCCGTGGTGGGGGAACAGGCGCTCCAGCATGGCCTCGTCCAGCGGCTTGATGAACCGGCAGTCCACCACCGTGGCCGACACGCCTTCCCGCTGCAGCGCTTCCGCCGCGGCGAGGGCCGGGAGCACCATCGTCCCCGTGGCCAGGATGGCGAGGTCCTTTCCCTGCCGCAGCGTCTCCCACGTGCCGTAGGGCACGGGCTCGATCTCCGCCACGGGCCGCGGCAGCGCGGGGACGGCGTCGCGGGGGATGCGGATGGAGACGGGCCCGGCCGTGTGTGCCAGCGCCGTCTTCATCAGCCCGATGAGCTGCTCGCCATCGCGCGGGGCCGTGACCGTCATCCCCGGGATGGAGAGCATGTAGCCGATGTCGATGCCGCCGTGGTGCGTGGGCCCGTCGTCGCCCGCGATGCCGGCGCGGTCCATCACGAACGTCACCGGCAGGTCCTGCAGCGCCACGTCGTGCACGATGCTGTCGTACGCGCGCTGCAGGAAGGTGGAGTAGATGGCCACCACCGGCTTGATCTTCTGCGTCGCGAGCCCGGCCGCGAAGGTGACCGCGTGCCCCTCCGCGATCCCCACGTCGAAGAAGCGGTCGGGGTGCGCCTTCTCGAAGATGTCCGTCCCCGTCCCCGTGGCCATGGCCGCGGTGATGGCGACCACCTTCTCGTCCGTGTTCGCCAGCTCCGTCAGCGCCTCGCCGAACACCTGCTGGTAGCGCGGCATGGCCACCGCGCCGGATGGCTTCTTGAGCGGCGCGCCCGTCTCCTTGTCGAAGAGCGCCGCCGCGTGCCACTTCACCTGGTCCGCCTCGGCCGGCGCGAAGCCCTTGCCCTTGCGGGTGAGCACGTGCACCAGGCGCGGGCCCTTCATCTTCTTTA
>DATING010000332.1:0-4203 GCA_035474555.1 Longimicrobium sp.
TCCAGCGCCAGGTAGGTGCCGCCCTTGAGGTCCAGGCCCAGGGTGACCATGTCACCCTGGCGGGTCTTGTTGATGACGAGGGCAGCGATGCACAGGGCTGCCAGGCCCAGGATCAGCGCAATGCGAACCTTGAGGTTCTGAAACATCGGAGGGGTCTAACTCCCCGGAGTAGAGAGGTGGAGGGAAATCAACCGGCGGTCGCGAACGGACCGCCGTGGGTCGATCAGGATAACTTGAAAAGCTAGCCGCGCTTACGCACTTCTGTCAACCGGGCGGGCCCCCGCGCGCCGGGTGCGGCGCGGGGGGCCCGGACCAATCCAACCGTTTTCGCGGGCGCCAGTTAGCCGTTGCGGCCGGTGTTGATGACGTTGACCTGCCGAAAGCGCGCCGGGGGGCACCCGTGCGACACGGCGTTGCTCTGCGACGGCTGTCCCTTGCCGTCGTTGAACGACCCGCCGCGAAAGTAGGTGGACGGCCCGCCGATGAGGTCCATGCTGTTCCAGAACTCCGGCGTGCGGATCTGGTACGCCACGTCCTTGAGCATGCCGCCCACGCGCCCGTTCCGGATCTCGTGGTACACCTGCCCGCCGAACTGCGCGTTGTAGCGCTGCTGGTCGATGGAGTACGACCCGCGTCCCTCGATCAGGATCCCGTTCTCGATGCCGCCCACGAGCTCCTCCAGCTGCACGTCGCGCTCGGGGTGCGGCATGAGGTTCACGTTGGGCATGCGCTGGAACTGCACGTCGCTCCAGCTCTGCGCGTAGCTGTTGCCGTGGCTGCGCACGGGCTTGCCCTGCGACGCGTACCAGTCCGCCAGCCAGGGCGCCTGCTCGCGCGTGGTCTGCAAGTCGTTCAGGATGCCGTTCTTGACGATGAGGTACTCGTCCGGCCGCACCCCCTCGTCGTCCCAGCCGATGGTGGCGAGCGAGCCGGGGGAGCTGCGCTCGGCCTGAATGTTCATGATCTCCTGGCCGTAGCGGAACTTGCCCAGGTAGTCCGCGATGGGGGAGATGAACGACGTCCCCGCGTAGTTGGCCTCGTACCCCATGATGCGGTCCAGCTCCGTGGGGTGCGCGACGGACTCGTGGATGGTCAGGAACAGGTGCGACGGCATGAGCACCAGGTCGTACCGTCCCGGCTCCACCGGCTTGGCGGTCAGCTTGCGCACGGCGTCCTCGGCCCAGCGCGGCGCGTTGCCGACCAGGTCCGCGTCGCGCACGTGCTCGTAGCCCAGCCCCATGGGCTGCACGGGGGTGGACTGGCGGGTCTGGAAGTCGCCGCCGGCCACCGCCGTCACCGTCATCTGCGGGTACGAGCGGACGAACGTCTGCACGGTGTAGCTGCCCTCCGTGCTGGCGAACGTCTTTTCCTCGCGGACGAAGAACATGGACGAGGTGACGTAGCGGGCGCCCTGCACCCCCAGCGCGGCCTCGTTGGCGCGCAGCAGGAGCCCCACCTTGTCCTCGATGGGCACCTCGAACGGGTCGATCTCCACGGGCGACGACCAGCGGCCGTCGCGCACGGGCTCCGCGGGCGCGAGCTCGACGGGGGTGGCGCGCGCCGCGGCGTTGGCCCGTGCCTGGGCCACGGCCTGCCGTGCCACGCGGTCGGCCTCGTCCAGGGTGAGGTCCTTGCTGGCGGCGAAGCCCCAGGCCCCGTTGGCCAGCACGCGCACGCCGAACCCGAACGTCTCGCCGTCCTCAAAGCCGGTGATCTGGCGTTCGCGGGTGGAGATGGACTGGTTGCGGTTGCGGGAGACGCGCACGTCGGCGTAGCTGGCGCCGGCGCCGCGGGCGGCGTCCAGGGCGCGCATGGCGAGCTCGCGGTGGTCGGCGTCGTTCCGGCCGATGATCCTGGCGTGCGCCAGCCCCGGCGGGAGGGTGAGCCCCGCCGCCACGGCGGCGCTCGTGGCGAGGAAGTCGCGGCGTTTCATTCGCTTTGCGGTAGGTTGGTGGGTACGCCGGATTTTAACCCGAACGATCGTTCGAAGCAACGGGACGGGACGGAGGAACTGCGGGTTACAGGGGACAGGTTACAGGTTACAGGTTACAGCGGGCAACTGCGACGGCGGGGGACCGGGCGCGGCGCAGGCGGTGGCCCTCACCCGCTCGCTCAGGCTCGCACCCTCTCCCACAAACTGCGTGGGAGAGGGTGTACACCCCAGCCCCGGCACGAAGGCCGGCACCCCGCGAGGTGTAGTTCTCCCCCTCCTGCCCGCGAAGCGGGGGAGGGGGCCGGGGGGAGGGGGCCCTCCGCCCGTGCACGATGTCCGCTGACCAGCACGATCCATCTCACCTCCCCCAGGGTTTTTTGGGGGAGGTCGCGAGGAACGAGCGGGTGGGGGCGCGGCTGGAGGCCCGGCCTCGCGCACGAATGCTGTTCTCCCCCTCTCCCGGCGCAGTTTGCCGGGGGAGGGGGTCGGGGGGTGGGGGACGCCGGGGTGGGGGACGGAACGCCGATCCGTGGCGCGGGTTCCATACGCGTCCCGATGAGCAAACCCAGGGAGAGACAACGAGATGAAGACGATTCTGCGGGCGCTGCCCGTGTTGGCGGCGGCCGTGCTGGCGTTCGCGCCCGGGCTGGCGGCGCAGGAAACGCCGGAGCAGGTGGTGCAGCGCTACTTCGAAACGTTCCGCACCGCCGACTACGCGGGCAACGTGGCGCTCATGCACCCCGAGGCGCTGGTCAGCATGAAGGAGACGATGTCCGGCCTCGCCTCCCTCCCCGGCGCCGCCGAGGACCCGGCCTTCGCCGAGACGTTCGGCGTGTCCACGCTCGCAGAGTTCAACCAGCTCACCCCGGCGGCGCTGTTCGAGCGCATTCTCCGCTCGCAGCTGGAGCAGCCGGAGATGCGCCAGATGCTGTCCACCGTGCAGACCACGGTGCTGGGCCACGTGATGGAGGGCGACAGCACGGCGCACGTCGTCTACCGCATGCGGATGGGCGTCGGCGACGTGGGGGTGGACCAGGTGCAGGTCGCCCCGCTCAAGCGCGCGGACGGGCAGTGGCGCGTGCTGCTCACCGGCAGCTTCGCGGGGATGATGGGCGCCGCCGGACGCCAGGAGTGACCATGCTGGAGCCGCGGCACGAGGCCGAGCTGGCGGGCGGCGACACCGATGAGATGTGCGAGCTCGCCGAGCGCGCCATCGAGACGGCTGCCAGCGACCTGGGGCTCAACCCGCTGCTCTTTGCCCGCGAGCTGGCTCAGGGCGAGATCGGCCTGCTGATCTCGTACCTGCGGTCGGCGGCCGGGCACGTGGACGACCTGGACCTGCGCGTCCGCATCGACCGCCTGCTGCACCGGCTGACCGACTGGACGCAGGACGCGGAATAGCATCCCCGCCATGCACGGCGCGCAATGTCATGAACAACCACATTGCGGCGGATCGTATCCAACGAAAGAGGCGGGACGGGGCTTGATCGCCCGTCCCGCCTCTCGCTTTGTCGTCCCCCCGGCGTCATCCGCCGCCGCGCGTCAGTCCTTCTTGGTTTCCAGGCTGCGCGCATACTTGCGAAAGCCGTCCACCACGTCGTCCGCGTAGGCGAAGATGTTGCCGACGGCCACCTCGGCGTCCTTGGGCAACGCCAGCTCCAGCGCCTCCAATGCACGGCGGATGGCCTGCGCGCGGGCGTGGCCGGCCGTCTTTTCCACGTTGGGCCGGCGGCCCCGGCGGCGGCGCTGCGGCTTGCTTTCCAGCGCCGTGCGGCCTTCCTCCGTCACCTCGATCCAGCCGGACCGCACCTCTTTGATGCAGGCGCGCGACTTGAGCGCGCGAACGATCCGCCCATCCAGGTCCGTTGACGAAACGGGCCCGGTCTGGCGGTTGAGAAAGCGGAGGAGGTCGGCTTGTTTTTCGTTGAGCGTAAGCGACATGTCAGGAAAATTGCCACGCCAGCAATAAAAATCAAGTGCGCTCCGTCCTCTTTTCCCCAACCGGGCCGATTTTTGGATCGCTTCGCTCGAATCGTGACATTCGCCGCAAACATCGGGCGTCCGAACTGAACATCTGGATCTCGCGCCGTGACGCTTCCGCCGCATTCCCGTGATCCAACGCGGGCGGCCCGGAGCGCTCGCCCCGGGCCGCCGTTTGCATCCCCCGATCCGTCCATCCACCGATTCGCCGAAGATCAGCCCCGCATGCTCTCGGGGTCGATGCCCTCGCGCGCGCACCACTCGCGGTAGGCGGTGGGAAGGATCTCCGA
>DATING010000333.1:0-2624 GCA_035474555.1 Longimicrobium sp.
TTTCCATCGCGGAGCGGATGGGGTGGGCCCACAAGGTGAGCCTGGGGCAGGTATTCGCCAGCCACGCGTACGGCTTTCGCGGCCGCAAGCGCGTGGGCGCCAACTGGATCAATGGCGCCGACACCTACCGCGTCCACCCCGTGGAGCTGATCGTGGGCGCCACGCCCAACCTGGGGCTGGGGCAGGGGCGCTACGTCATCGACTACACGCGGGCGGACGAGCAGGAAAGCCACTTCTTTCAGAACCTGAGCTACGCGTCGGGCGTGGGCCACGTGGTTCCCGGGTTCCAGCGGGTGCTGAACGCTGGCCTGAGCGCGCTGCTGGACGAGGTCGCGGCCAAGCGTGACGGGGCGGCGGACGAGAAGAAGCGGCAGTTCTATGCGGGCGTGCACCTGGCCCTGGAGGGCGTGCGCGACGCATGCCTGGCCTACGCCCGCCTGGCCGGCGAGATGGCCGCGGGGATGGCGGAGACGCAGGCCGCCGAGCGCGAGAACCTGCTGGGGATCCAGGCCCGGATGACGCACCTGTCCACCGGAAAGCCGCGGACGATGCTGGAGGCGGCGCAGCTGGTGTACACCCTGCACGCGTCGCTGCACCTGATCGGCGAGCCCACGGCCATCGGGCGGCTGGACCAGATGCTGGAGCCGTTCTACCGCGCGGATGTGGAGGCCGGGCGGCTGACGGATGACGAGGCGCAGGAGATCATCGACTGCTTCTGGATCAAGGTGGGCGAGAAGGTGCAGCTCAACCGCCAGTTCGTGGAGGACCACCAGCCCTTCGGCAACCTGGCCATGGGCGGCTCGTCGGGGGCGTATCCGCAGGGCGCCGCCAACAACCAGTGGATCCAGCAGGTCACCGTCGGCGGGACCAAGCCGGACGGGAGCCCGGCCTACAACGCGGTGACGACGTTCTGTCTGCGGGCCGCGCGGCGCCTGCCGCTCAACGCACCCTGCCTGAGCCTGCGCGTGCGGAGCGACATCCCCCGCGAGGTGCTGCGCGAGGCGGCGCTGGCCCTGCTGGCAGGCGGCGCGCACCCCATCCTGCTCAACGACGACAAGATCATCCCGGGCCTGCAGCTGAGCGGCGAGAACATCGGCGCGGGGGCGGACGTGGCGGCGCGGGCGGAGGGGTGCTGGACGAGCGATGTCTCCCTGGAGGCCGCGCGCGACTACGCCTGCGACGGGTGCTACGAGCCGCAGATCGCGGGGCAGAACTGGTTCACCCTGGGCGGGATGGCCACGCTGCTCCCCCTGGAGTGCGCGCTGAACCAGGGCAAGACCTGGGCGAGCGCCGGGCCCATGTGGTTCCGCGGCACCCGCACGTCGTACTCGTCGCCGCCGCCGGCGGACATCCGCTCCTTCGACCAGCTGGTGGACCTGTTCCTGGAGCACCTGCGGCTGATGTACGCCAAGCAGGTGGACGGGCAGCTGGCCGGGTTCGGCAACGCCGCCGGCGTGTGTCCCTCGCCCCTGCTGTCGGCGCTGATGGACGACTGCCTGGACAAGGGGCTGGACATCTACGAGGGCGGCACGCGCTACAACTTCATCGCGCCCTGCTTCACGGCCCTGGCCAACACCATCGACTCGCTGTGGGCCATCCGGGCCATGGTGTTCGACGAGCGGACGGCCTGCACGTCGCTCCCCGAGCTGGTGGAGGCCATGCTCTGCGACTGGGGGCGCAACATGGCGGAGCCGTTCGTGAGCACGCTGGCGGGGCCGGCGCGCATCGCGGGGCGGGCGGAGCGCTTCCACGAGCTGCGCGAGGTGGCGCTGTCGCTCCCCCGCTACGGCCGTGGGCAGGGGGAGATCGACGGGTTCGGCAACGAGCTTGTGCAGCGCGTGGCAGAGACGGCCGTGCGCGTGTTCACCCATCCCGTGGCGTCCACGGCGCAGCGGATGGTGGACATCGCGAAGCGGCTGGGGACGCCGGAGAAGCCGTTCGGCGGGTTCCAGGTGCAGCCGGGGGTGGGCACGTTCGAGAACTACGTGGAGTTCGGCGCGCAGTTCGGCGCCTCGGCGGACGGGCGGCACCGTGGCGACCCCATGGCGTCGGACCTGAGCCCCATCCCCAGCCCGGCGGACCTGCCCGTGCAGCACCAGGAGGCGGTCTTCCTGGACGCCCTCAAGGGGTACACGGGCACCGGCACGGACGCGATGTGGGACGGCGCGCCCACGGACATGACCATCCGCGAGGACTTTCCCGTGGATGCGCTGGAGCGGGTGCTGGCAGCGTTCGCGGCCGGCCAGGGGAGCAACATCCTCACCGTCACCTGCGCCAATCCCGAGACGTTCGCGGGCGCGGCCAAGGACCCGGAGAAGTACGATCTGGTGCGGGTGCGGATGGGCGGATGGTCGGAGTTCTTCGTGGCGATGTTCCCCGCGCACCAGGAGCAGCACCAGCGCCGGCCCCTGAGCACGCCGGAGAAGGCGCCCGCCTCCGTGCACGTGGGCAACCTGCCCCTCGTCGGCGACTCGGCCTCGGTGCAGTGATGGCCGCGCGCTGATCGCGACTCATCGAAAGCCCCCGCATCCCTTCTGAATGCGGGGGCTTTCGCTTCTCATGCTGCCGCTCCTCATCACGGTTGGTGATCATGGATTGCGGTGCTCTTTTTTCCAGGATGGCAA
>DATING010000334.1:0-2228 GCA_035474555.1 Longimicrobium sp.
GGTCGGCGCGCGGAGAGGTCGTCACGGGATGGATTCGGCGTGCGCCTCCCTCAGGAAAACAAACGGTGGGGCGGGGTGGTAAAACACGGAGCCGCCGGAGCGGCTGCTCCGACGGCTCGATGCCGACGAATCGGTGTCGGCGGAGGCCGACAGTGTGAAGTTGTAGCCGCGAATTCATTCGCTCCCGTCTCTTCTTTCGCCCACCCGTGGATCAATGCGGCGCGCCGATGACCTCGCGGATCTCGGCGGCGGAATCGCCCGCGATCTCCAGGAAGCGCTGGGCCAGCTCCACGGCGGCCTCCCGCGACGGCACCTCCACCAGCACGAAGCCCGCGACCAGCTCCTTGGCCTCGGCGAACGGGCCGTCCGTGATCGTCACTTTGCCGCCGGAGCGGCGCACGCGCGCGCCCATCTCGTAGCTCGGGCGCAGCCCCTCCGTGTGCACCAGCACGCCCTCGTCGCGCAGCTGGACGATGAACTGCCCCATCTCCGGCTTCAGGAAGCACGCGGGCGCGGTGTCCTCGGTGTCCTTGTCCGCCTTGAACATGATCATGTACCGCATCGGCCTGCCTATGGACGGGTTCGGGTCCGGCGCCGGGCGTCGAGCACGGGGGATACGGAGGGGCGCCGGATGATTGCGCAACAGGATACACGCATCCGCCCTCGCTGTCTACGTTCCCGAAACGCCGAGGCCGCCGGAGATCCACTCCGGCGGCCCGCGGCCCTCGTCGGTGGGACGGACGGAATCCTACTGCTGGGCGGCGATCTCGTCGCGCAGGCGGTTCTCGGCGGCGCGCAGCTCGCCGGTGGGATCGCTGGGCGCGAAGTCCTCCGTCTCGAACACCTGCCGGATCTCGATCTCGCCGTCCTGGAACGGGACGCGCTTCATCCACTCGATGGCCTCGTCCCGGCTCTTCACCTGGATGAGCCAGAAGCCGGCGACCAGCTCCTTGGTCTCCGCGAAGGGCCCGTCGATCACCGTGCGGTCCGTGCCGCTGTAGCGGATGCGCGCGCCGTTGGAGCTGGGATGCAGCCCCTCGCCGGCGAGCATGATGCCGGCCCGGACCATCTCCTTGTTGAACTTGCCCATCTCCTCCAGCTGCTCGGCGCTGGGAAGGGTGCCGGCCTCGGACTCGGGGTTGGCCTTGACCAGGATCATGAAGCGCATCGTCGGTACTCCGCTGTCGGGGGTTGGTGAGGCCAGGCCGCGGATCGTTCCGTCCCGGCCGTCGAATCGCCTTTCTGCATACACGTCGAACGACGTCCCGCGATTTCGACACGCGAATCGATCCCCCGTTTCTACAGCCACCCCTTCTGCTCCGCGACGCGCGCCGCCTCGATGCGGTTGCGGCCCCCCAGCTTCTGGATGGCGACGGACAGGTGGTTGCGGACGGTCCCCTCCGACAGCCAGAACGTGCGGGCGATGTCGGCCACCGTGGCGCCCCCCGCGGCCGCGGCCAGCACCTCGCGCTCGCGCGGCGTCAGCGGGTTCTCGCCCCCGCTCAGCGCCGTCAGGGCCAGCTCCGGGTCCACCACCCGCCCGCCGGACACCACGCGGCGGATGGCCTTCGCCAGCTCGGCCGCGGGGGCGTCCTTGAGCAGGAATCCCACGGCGCCGCCGTCCATGGCCCGGCGCAGGTAGCCGACGCGGCCGAAGGTGGTCAGGATCACCACGCGGCAGGCGGGGAGCGATTCGCGCAGGGCGGCGGCGGCCGTGAGCCCGTCGCAGCCGGGCATCTCGATGTCCAGCAGGGCCACGTCCGGCGTCGCCGCCAGCGCCGCGTCCACCACCCGATCCCCGCGCTCCACCTCCGCCACCACCTCGATGTCCGGCTCCAGCCGGAGCAGGGCCGCGAGCGCGCCGCGGACCATGGACTGGTCTTCCGCCAGCAGCACGCGGATCACGCGCCGCTCCGCGCGACGGCCGGTGCCCCCGACGCCTGCATCACCAGCCGGAAGCCGCCCTCCGGCCGCGGCCCCGCGTGCAGCGAGCCCCGGTGGGCCGCCGCGCGTTCGCCCAGCCCGGCGAGCCCGTGCCCGTCGGCCGATCCGCCCTCCGCGCCGCACCCGTCGTCCACCACCTCCACCCGCGCGCCGCCGTCCTCCGCCGCGGCGATGCGGATGGTGCAGCAGCGGGCGCGGGCGTGGCGGATGACGTTGGTCACCCCCTCGCGCACGGTCCAGGCGAGGAGCGCGTCCTGCGCCGGCGGCAGGGGCCCGGCCTCGTC
>DATING010000335.1:0-4581 GCA_035474555.1 Longimicrobium sp.
AAGCGGGCGCTGCGCTTGGGCGTGCGCCGCTGCGTCTGCAGGTCCACGTGGATGAGCCCGAAGCGCTTGGCGTATCCCGCGCTCCACTCGAAGTTGTCCAGCAGCGACCACGCGAAGTAGCCGCGCAAATCCACGCCCCGGCGGATGGCCTCGTGGGCGGCGCGCAGGTGGCCGCGGTAGTAGGCCTCGCGCAGCGGATCCTCCACCACGCCCCCCTCGGCCACGGGCGGATCGTAGAAGGCGGCGCCGTTCTCCGTGACGTACAGGGGCACGTCGCCGTAGCACGTCTTGACCCACACGAGCACGTCCGTGAGCGCGGGCGGATACACCTCCCACCCCATCTCCGTGTGCGGGTGCCGCTCCTGGCGCACGCGCCCCTCGCGCACGGGCAGGTTCGCGGGATCGTCGCGGGTGACGCTGCGCGTGTAGTAGTTGATCCCCAGCCAGTCGATGGGCTCGCGCAGCGCCTCCGCCTCGCGGTCCGCGTGCTCCGGCCACGCCTCGCCGAAGATGTCGCGCAATTCGTCCGGATAGCGGCCCAGGAACACGGGATCCAGGTACTGCCGGTTCATGTACGCCTCGGCCCGTGCCTGCGCGGCGACGTCCTCCGGGCGCTCGGAGGCCGCGTACTTGGGCTCCAGATTCACCACCAGGCCGATGCGGTTGCGCCCCTCCGCCCGGTACGCGCGCACGGCGGCGGCATGCGCGCGCAGCAGGTTGTGCGACACGCGCGGGGCCTCCCACGTGCTGCGGTGCCCCGGCGCGTGCTCGCCCACCAGGTAGCCGGCGTGCATCACCACCCACGGCTCGTTGAGCGTGCTCCACATCGGCACGCGGTCGTCCAGCGTGCGGAACACGGTGGATGCGTAGTCGGCGAACCAGTGCGCGACGTCGGGGTTGAGCCAGCCGCCTCGGTCGTCCAGCGCCGCGGGGAGGTCCCAGTGGTAGAGCGTGGCGTTGGGGGCGATGCCGCGCGCCAGCAGCCCGTCCACCAGCCGCTCGTAGAAGTCCAGCCCGGCGCGGTTGATCCGCCCCGTGCCTTCCGGGAAGATGCGGCTCCACGAGATGCTGAAGCGGTACGCCTGGAGGCCGAGCTCCGCCATCAGCGCCACGTCGTCGGCCCAGCGGCGGTAGTGGTCGCAGGCGACGTCGCCCGTGTCGCCGCCGTGCGTCATCCGCGGCGTGTGGCTGAAGCGGTGCCAGTTGCTCACCCCCGCCCCGTCCGCGAGGGGCGAGCCCTCCACCTGGTAGGCGGAGGTCGCCGCGCCCCACAGGAAGCCTTGGGGGAACTGGATGTCGGTCATGGGATCTGCGGATTGTGCTTGCGTTGTTCGGCGCGGTGTCCGCCCGGTCCGCCCACGACGTGCTCCTGTGCGGCGTCCATGGTACGCGCGAGTTGCATCAGCCGCCGTTCCGCCTTGAGGGAACGACGCTGCGCCATTCGATCGCCGATCATCTCCGCGAGTTCATGCGAGGCGCGCAGCAGGGCTGCCGCTTCTTCCACCAGCCCGCTCGCGGTTCCCTCGTAACGCAGGCGGAGCATGCGTGCGAACGCGAAATCCCTCCAACTGCTTACATAGCCCTGCACCTGCGCCTGTTCGGCGTAGAGCGCAAGAATCTGTTCTTCCCAGGTTCGATCATGCTGCCCGCGCAATGAATTGAACAGCACTCGGAAGCGAAGAGCGGTGGTTACCTGATGGATCGCCTGCAGTTCAGCAAAGGGTCGCGAGGAAAGCACCTGAAACACCTTTTCCAGCATCTCCATCTCGTCCCGCGCGGAGGGTGATTCGGGACGCCTGTGTGGATCCCGCAGGTAACGGCTTAGCAGGCGTCGTGCGTGTACGGACATGGACGTGTACGCCTTCCATTCCAACTCGCCCGGCTTTACCGCCTCCGTGAGGATCTCGTCGATGGACAGAGCTAGCCGGCGCGCGTTGCGCATGTCACCGCGCGTGTAGTGGTAGTACAGCAACTCGGGTGGACCCTTCTGCGCCGCGTACAGGTGCCGCTTCTCCTCCTCCTGCAGGCCCCTCCCCCTCGCCGCCAGTGCGAGAATGGTGCGGAGTGGCCCCTGGCCATGGTCAACGTACGCCGCTTGGGCGGTTTCGTACGCAGTGTCGTCCACCAAGTCTACGTTGATTCCCAACTCGTTGCATACCGCGCAAGTGATCAGCGCTTGGCCCGCTGGGGACGGACGAGAAGCGGCGAACCGAAACGCTTCGGCCCAGTCGAACGTTTCGCCCTGGGAATGCAGCTGCCGCCCCGCCAGGGACTGCAAGAACACGGTCGTGTCGGCATTCCCCAGCGTCCGCGATCCGAATCCCGCTGCCAGGCTCGGTGCCGGGATGGGCAAGGGCCAAGGGCCGTGCTGCACGAAAACCAGCCGTGACGCGGGCCAGGTTCCCGCTGCCTGTGACTGGAACCAGGGTGTCACGTCGAAGGAGTCGCTGGCGCTGTAGCCGATGAAGACCAGCACCGCGCCGGCCGTCAAGCGTTCATCCAGGAGTCGGCTGAGCCGGGGCGAAAGACCGCGCTTCACCTGCTGGATGGTCGCGCCCACCTGCGCGAGGTAATCTGCGGTCCCGTGCACGTGACCCACAGTTCCTGCGCCGGGTACGTTCTCCAAATGATAGGGACGATACAGGTCATCGCTGTCCACCGGCTGCACGAGGGCGCAGCCGGAATCAGGATACAGCGAATGCAAAGCCGCCTGGATCGCCAAGTCAAAGTTGGTCGTTAGAACAATGGCGCCGCGGGCGACGAGGTCCGCAAGCAAGAGGTGGTTGGCGTTTGCGGGAACCGTGGCGAGGGAGCCGAGCCCCGAAAGGATCGAGAGCTCGTCGGGAGCAACGTGCTCTGCCTTTTCTACGGCGTTCAGGATGGTTTCCAGCCGTGGCATGGATGCGAACGGAATCGTCGGATCGTGCGCAAGGCAGTGGTTTGCAACCCGTTTCCACATGTCCAGCAGGCGCTCCGCCGATCGACTGCCGCAGGCGAAATCCAGGACGAAGCGCGTCAACTCCGCCCCTAAAGGCAGCGACGTCGGCGGGGGGATGGAAACACCTGCGCCCGCCCAGATGATCCAGCGGTCCATGGGATAAGCGCGAACAGCGGCCAGCAAATCATCCATCGTTGGTCACTTCGAGAAGAAGCGTCAGATAGCCTGCCAGCGTCATGAGCATCGTGAGCCTTCCGGATCACCACGCGTTCAGGCACGTGTCTCACGAGGCGGATCATGGGTCAGCCCATGCTCATCGGCCGGCGTGAGAGACCGCTCGGTCTCGGGATCGAAGAAGTGCAGGCGGCCCAGGTCGAATCCCAGTTCCAGCGGCTCGCCGGGCGCGGGGAGCGGCTGCGGGGCCACGCGCGCCGTCAGCCGGTGATCGCCGGCGCGCGCGTGCACGAAGATCTCGTTGCCCAGCGGCTCCACGCCCTCCACGGTGAACGCCGCGGGGGCGGACTGCGCATCCGCCGGGCGGCCGCGGGGGGCGTACAGGCTCTCGGGGCGGATGCCGAGCGTCAGCGGCTTGCCGGCGTACGCGCGCAACCGGTCGCTCCACGGCGCGCCGATGGGCAGCCGGAACGCGCCGCCGGCCGCCACGAACTCGGCGCCCTCCATCCGCCCCTCGAAAAAGTTCATGGCCGGGCTGCCGATGAAGCCGGCCACGAAGCGATTGGCCGGGTGATCGTACAGGTGCAGCGGCGCGCCGATCTGCTGGATCTTGCCCTCGTGCAGCACGACGATGCGGTCGCCGAGCGTCATCGCCTCCACCTGGTCGTGCGTCACGTAGACCATGGTGGCGCCCAGGCGGCGGTGCAGCGCGCTGATCTCGGCACGCATCTGCACGCGCAGCTTGGCGTCGAGGTTGGAGAGCGGCTCGTCGAACAGGAACACGGCGGGGTCGCGGACGATGGCCCGGCCCAGCGCCACCCGCTGCCGCTGCCCGCCGCTGAGCTGGCGCGGCTTGCGGTCCAGGATGGCGTCCAGCCCCAGCACCCCCGACGCCGTGCGGACGCGCTGCTCGATCTCGGGCTTGGGGCGCTTGGCCAGCTTGAGCGCGAAGCCCAGATTCTGGCGGACGCTCATGTGCGGATACAGCGCGTAGCTCTGGAACACCATGGCGATGTCGCGGTCGCGCGGCGCCACGTCGTTCACGCGCCGCTCGCCGATGTGCAGGTCGCCGCCGGTGATGCTCTCCAGTCCGGCGATCATCCGCAGCAGCGTGCTCTTGCCGCTGCCGGACGGGCCCACGAGCACCATGAGCTCGCCGTCCGCGACGGTAAAGCTGGCGCCGTCCACGGCCACGAACGAGGTGCCCTCGCGGTACACCTTGCGGACGTTGTTCAGCTGGATGCTCGCCATGGTGTTTCGGTTGATGGATGATGCGTCGCGCACGAACCCGGTGCGTGTATTCAGCCTCTCGCCGGAAGCGGGGCGCCCCCCATCCCCGGCCCTTCCCCCACAAACGGCGTGGGGGAAGGGAGAACTGCGTTCGTGCACCTTGTCAGAGGGCGTGCACGGGCGGAGGGCCCCCTCCCCCCGGCCCCCTCCCCCGCTTCGCGGGCAGGAGGGGGAGAACT
>DATING010000336.1:0-1613 GCA_035474555.1 Longimicrobium sp.
GCGTGTGCGGCGCCGCGGCCACCCGCCGCGAAACGATCATCGTGGAGGACGTGCACGCGTTCCCGGACCACATCGCGTGCGACTCCGCGTCCGCGTCGGAGATCGTGGTCCCCGTGCTCGATGCCGGCGGCGAGCTGATCGCCGTGCTGGACGTCGACAGCACGATCCCCGCCGCGTTCGACGAGACCGACCAGCGCTGGCTGGAGCGGATCGTGGCGTTGCTGCGGGAGAAGCAGGCGATGCCGGTGGTGTGGAGCCCGGGGGCGGAGTGAACGCCGCGGAAGTGGGGAGGAATGGCGGAGTGAGTATCCATCAGCCAGCGTCCAGCCTGAGCGGCTAAAGCCGCCGCAACAACTGCGGAAAGCCTCACAAACTGCGTGAGGCTTCAACTGCCAACCCCAACCGATTCCGTCATGCGGCATCCCTGGACGCAGTTGTACGTACACCTCGTGTGGTCCACCTGGAAGCGCGCTCCCCTGATCACGCCGGAGTTGCAGCCGCGCGTGTACGCGGCCATCCAGCACCAGGCATCGGAGCTGGGCGTGGACGTCATCGCGATCGGCGGGATCGAGGATCACGTGCACGTAGTGGCGCGACTCCCCGCGACGATCGCACCGGCGAGCCTGGTGCAGCAACGGCTCAAGGGCGCCTCGTCGCACTTCGTGACCCACGTACTGAAGTGGCCGGAGGCCTTCAAGTGGCAGGGTGGATACGGCGCCTTCACGCTGACGAAGCGCGCCGTCCCGCACGTACGCCAGTACGTTCTGAACCAGGAGGCACACCACCGCGACGGCACCCTCTATCGCGAGCTGGAGCGCACCGAAACGTAGTTGAAGCCTCACCCCCGAACGGCGCAGTTTGCCGTTCGGGGGTGAGGCTTTCCGCAGTTGTTGCGGCGGCTTTAGCCGCTCAGGACGGGGCTTGGCCGTGGGGCTCTTCGCGATGCCCGCCCCCACCGGGAATCCCCCCGCACGGCCGAGGGCTTCTCCCGCCTTGCTCCTCCCCCGCCCGCCCCTATCTTCCGCACCATGTCATCCCCAGCCAACCAACCAGGCGCTCCGGCGCACAAACCGCCGTCCGCCGCGCCCCCCGCGCCCGCCAGCACCGAGCCGCTCACCCCGGCCGACCGCATGCCGGGGGCGGTGCGGTGGGCGCTGCGGGTGCCGCTGTTCTACAAGATCCTGCTCGCCAACGCCACGCTGGTGCTCGTGGGCAGCGTGGTGGGCGGGCTGGTCACGGCGGACTACGTGCGTCGGCACCCCGCCGCGTCGCTGCTGGACCTGGTGGGGGCGCTGGCCATCGGCGGCATCGTGGCCACGGTGCTCGTCAACGCCCTCATCCTGCGCCTGGCCCTGCACCCGCTGGATGCCCTGGAGCGCACCGCCGCCCGCGTGCACCGCGGCGACCTGGACGCACGCGTGCCCCTCTCGCCCGTGGCGGACCGCGAGCTGGACCGGCTGACGCGCACCTTCAACGCCATGCTCGACACGGCCACGCGCAACCGCGAGCGCCTGCGCCAGGTGGCCGCCACCGCCCTCAACGCGGCCGAAGAAGAGCGCAAGCGCATCGCGCGCGAGCTGCATGACGAGACGGCGCAGCTGCTGGCCGCGCTG
>DATING010000337.1:0-2418 GCA_035474555.1 Longimicrobium sp.
GATCGGCGGGCGGGTGGGGCTGCAGGTGGGGGATAAGATGAGAGAGGTGGCGGGCACTCACCAGGTGTTCGCCATCACGCACCTTCCCCAGATCGCCAGCCGCGCGCACATGCACCTGCTGGTGCGCAAGGGCGAGCGCGACGGCCGCACCACCACGGAGGTGCTGCCGCTGGAGGCCGGCGACCGCGTGCACGAGATCGCCCGCATGCTCGGCGGCGACCCGGAGTCCGCCGTGTCGCTGGAGCACGCCCGCGAGCTGCTGGAGCGCGGCGTGGGGGAGAACGTGGTGGGCGGGCAGCTGTCGTTCTGAGGCCGGATTCCTCGTCCGCGTGGAGTCGGCCTCGTGCACGTTCGTACGCCTCCAGCCTGAGCGGGTAAACCCGCCGCTGGGAAAGCCATAAGCCCCGCCCCAGCCGCTGCGCGGCTGTGCGGGGCTTCAACCGCTCCGGACTCGACGTTCGCGGGGCGGAGCGGTCGCCGTACATGCTGGAGAGTTCCTTCGCTCGCGCTCGGAGCACGTGCACTGGACGGTCCAGGCGGCGCGCCCCCAGGAGATCGGCGGTGGATGAAGTTTCCGTTCTCCCTCCCCCACGCAGTTTGTGGGGGAGGGTCGGGGAGGGGGGCGCTCGCCCTTCGCCGGGACTCCGCCACGCTTCTTCCTCTCCTGCGGTTTCCTGTTGGAGGGACGGCCGAGAGGAGGGCGCCGCGCCCGCACCGGCCTCCGCCATCCATCACTTTCCGCCATCCCCGTTTACACCCGCCCCGCCCGAACGTAAGTTTTTGGCTCGCCCGCCCGCCGGCGTCCCGCCGGCCCGCACGCTCCACCCGTCTCCGGAGCCATCCGCATGCTTTCCCTGATCATCCTCGCGGTCGTCGCCGCCGTCATCGTCCTGCTCGTTATCGGGTTGTACAACCGGCTCGTGTCGCTGCGCCTCAAGTCGCAGAACGCGTGGAGCGACATCGACGTGCAGCTCAAGCGGCGCGCGGACCTCGTGCCGAACCTGGTGGAGACGGTCAAGGGGTACGCATCCCACGAGCGCGAAACGCTGGACGCCGTCACGGCCGCCCGCACGCGCGTGCTCGCCGCGCAGGGCGCCGATCCGCACGCCCGCGCCGAGGCGGAGGCCGGCCTGACCTCCGCCCTGCGCGGGCTGACGGTGGCCGTGGAGGCGTACCCGGAGCTGCAGGCATCGGGCGGCTTCCGCGACCTGCAGGGGCAGCTGGCGCAGATCGAGGACGCCGTCCAGAACGCCCGCCGCTACTACAACGCCGTGGTGCGCGACCTGAACACGGCCATCATGACGTTCCCCGCGAACCTGCTCGCCGGGCCCATGGGCTTTCAGCCGCGCGAGTTCTTCGAGGCGGCGCCGGCGGAGCGCGAAGTACCCAAGGTCAGCTTCTAGCCCGGGGCCGGATCATGCGCCGCGCACTCGGGCTCGCCTGCGCGCTGCTGCTGGCGCTCGCCGCGCCGGCGGCCGCGCAGCAGTACAGCCAGGACAGCTCCATCGTCATCCGCAGCTTCAATTCGGAGCTGCTGGTGCAGCCGGACGGCGACGTGGAGGTGACGGAGATGCTGCAGCTGGCCTTTACGGGGCGCTGGCGCGGCATCCTGCGCGACCTTTCGCTGCAGCACAACACGGCGCAGGGCCGCCGGCAAAAGCTGGACGTGGAGCTCATCAGCGCCACGGACGGGACGGGAAAGGCGCTGGCGTGGGAGGAGGACGACACGGACGATTCGTGGATGCGGCGCATGCGCATCTTCATCCCCGGCGCGGAGAACAACGAGCGCACCGTCGTCATCCGCTACCGCGTGCGCAACGCCATCCGCTTCTACTTCGCCCGGGACAGCGCGGCGGCGCGCGACCGGCGCTGGGACTGGTGCCGGTGGGAGTGGTGCCCGCCCGGCCAGGCGCGCGCGGCCATCGGGGCGTTCGACGAGCTGTACTGGAACGCCACGGGCAACCGCTGGGACATGCCCATCGAGCGCGCCCACGCCCGCATCGTCCTCCCGCCCGGCGTGCGGCCGCTGCAGTGGGCGGCGTACACCGGTTCGGAAGGATCCACGGAGCGCGAGGCGGACGTGGTGGTGGATTCGGCGCGCGGCATCGTCAGCTTCGTGTCGCGGCGTCGGCTGGAGGCGTACGAGGGGATGACGGTGGCCGCGGGGTGGCCGCCGGGCGCCATCGCCACGCGCCCCGCGCAGTCGCAGATGCGGCGGGCGGCGGCGCTCCGGCTGTGGCCCCTGGTGCTGCCGTTCTTCGCCTTTCTGCTGGCCATGCGGGCGTGGCGGCGGCGCGGGCGCGACCCCGAAGGGCTGCCCGTCGCCGTGGCGTACGTGCCGCCGGACGGCATCTCGCCCGCGGAGGCGGGGACGCTCGTCGACCTCCGGGCGGAGACGCGCGACATCATCAGCACGCT